>JAFWMI010000303.1 GCA_017513965.1 Atopobiaceae bacterium | reverse complement strand
GCCGGGCCCGCAGCGGTCGCGAAGCCAGCCAGCCGGGCCCGCAGCGGTCGCGAAGCCAGCCAGCCGGGCCCGCAGCGGTCGCGAAACCAGCCAGCCGGGCCCGCAGCGGTCGCGAAGCCAGCCAGCCGTCTGGGGACCGGGGCTTATGAGCCTTCGTGCGTACGTCTCCGTACTTGGTTATATCGATAGCGATTTGTCACTCTTGGTGCTACGCTTAATCAGCAGCTGCTTAACGTCTAATCCGCAGCTGATTCGCAAGGCGAACGGAGGAACCGTGGCGGATTCGCAGGTTACACGCGAGCGTGTTGGTGCCGAGCTCAAGCGCTTTGGCATGGAGCATGGAGACGAGCGCTTGCAGGTGGTGGCGCCCTACGAGCCGTCCGGCGACCAACCCCAGGCCATTGCCAAGCTGGCACAGGGCGTGCGCGATGGGCTGCGTTACCAAACGCTCATGGGTGTTACGGGTTCCGGCAAGACCTTCTCTATGGCAAAGACCATAGAGGCGGTCAACAAGCCAACGCTCATCATGGAGCCCAACAAGACGCTTGCGGCGCAGGTTGCCAGCGAGATGCGCGAGATGTTTCCCAACAACTGCGTGGTCTACTTCGTAAGCTACTACGACTACTACCAGCCTGAGGCATACGTCCCGCAAACCGATACCTTCATAGAGAAGGACGCCTCCATAAACGAGGAGGTGGAGAAGCTCCGCCATCAGGCGACCTCGAGCCTGCTCTCGCGGCGCGACGTAATCGTGGTGGCGTCGGTGAGCTGCATCTATGGCATCGGCAGCCCGCAGGACTATGCGGGGCTGGCGCCCAACGTGAGCAAGGACGTGCCGCTCGAGCGCGATGACCTCATCCACGAGCTCATAGACATCCAGTACGACAGAAACGACGTGGACCTGCAGCGAGGCATGTTCCGCGTGCGCGGCGACACCGTGGACGTGTTTCCTCCCTACGCCGAGAACCCCATACGCATTGGCTTCTTTGGCGACGAGGTGGAGCTCATTGCCGAGATAAGCGCCGTGACGGGGGAGGTCGTGCGGGAATACGACGCCATTCCCATCTGGCCGGCCTCGCACTACGTGACGGAGCGGCCCAAGATCGCCCATGCCCTGCACACCATAAGCGACGAGCTCGAGGCGCGCGTGGCCGAGCTCAGGGACAACGACATGATCCTCGAGGCGCAGCGCCTGTCTCGGCGTACGGCCTACGACCTCGAGATGCTCGAGACCATGGGGTTTTGCTCGGGCATCGAGAACTACTCGCGCCACCTGGATGGTCGCAGGCCGGGCGAGCCGCCCTACACGCTCATCGATTACTTTCCCTCCGACATGCTCTGCATCATCGACGAGAGCCACGTTACCGTGCCACAGATACGTGGCATGCACGAGGGAGACCGCTCCCGCAAGATCACCTTGGTGGACCACGGGTTTAGGCTTCCCTCGGCGCTCGACAACCGACCGCTGCGGTTTGACGAGTTCGAGGCGCGCATATCGCAGTTCATCTATGTTTCGGCGACGCCGGGCGACTACGAGGAGCGCGTGTCGCAGCAGCAGGTCGAGCAGATCATACGTCCCACGGGACTCCTCGACCCCCAGATAGACGTGCGGCCGGTCCGCGGGCAGATCGACGACCTCATGGCCGAGATAAAGGAGCGTACGGCGCGTAAGGAGCGCGTACTCGTGACCACGCTCACCAAGCGCATGGCGGAAGACCTCACCGACCACCTGCTCGACGAGGGCGTGCACGTAAACTACATGCACTCCGACACGGCGACGCTCGACCGTGTGGACATTATCCGCGAGCTGCGCGAGGGAAAGATCGACGTGCTCGTGGGCATTAACCTGCTGCGTGAGGGCCTGGACATTCCCGAGGTCTCGCTCGTGGCGATCCTCGACGCCGACAAGGAGGGGTTCCTGCGCAACAGGCGGTCGCTCATCCAAACGATGGGCCGCGCGGCGCGCAACGTGAGTGGCGAGGTAATAATGTATGCCGACGAGGTGACCGACTCCATGCGCATTGCCATTGACGAGACGCGCAGGCGCCGCTCCATCCAGGAGGCGTACAACGAGGAGCATGGCATAGAGCCCAAGAGCGTGCGCAAGGCCATCAACGACATCACGAGCTTTATCCAGGAGGCCACGGCGACGCTGGGTGACAAGGAGCGCGAGGGCATGCATGGGGAGTTCGTAACGCCTTCGACTGCCGAGGAGGTTGCCACGGAGCTCTCTAAGCTGCCACGTGACGAGGTGATGCGCATCATTGCGAGCCTCGAGGAGGAGATGGCGGCTGCGGCAGACTCCATGGACTTTGAACGTGCGGCCAAGGCCCGCGACCAGCTCGTGGAACTCAAGGGACTCGTGGAGGGCAAGTCGTCCGACGACGTGATGCGGTCGCTCAAGAAGAACGCGCGCAAGGGAAGCGAGTACGCGCGCAGACGGCCGTACAAGCGCAGGAAGTATTAGGCGGGGAACGAGCATATGATACGACCGATTATGACCAAGCGGTTCTTCCTGCGTCAACCAAGCGAGGCGGCGACGGCACAGGACCTCGACATTGCACGCGACCTGGAAGAGACGCTTGAGGCACATCGCGCCACCTGCGTGGGCATGGCGGCGAACATGATAGGGTGGCGCAAGCGCATAATTGCCGTGGTAGACGAACATGGCCGCATCCTCGTGATGCTCAATCCCGTGCTGGTGGACAAGCAGGGCCCCTATCAGACCGAGGAGGGCTGCCTTTCCCTTGAGGGGGTGCGTGCGACCACGCGCTACAACCGGATTGTAGTGCAGTACGACGACCCGTCGTTCCGTGCGTGCGAGAGGACCTTTGCTGGCCGCGTGGCACAGGCGGTACAGCACGAGATAGACCACTGCAACGGCATCGTTATATAGCGCTGGCTTGAGAGCCTAGTGATAGGCGAGCCAGCCGCGCTCCGCGCTCGCGAGCAGGCTCCAGTTCTCGCGTCCCGGCGCGTCGTTGGCGAAGCTCCAGAAGCAGCCGCCGTTCGCCTTGTCCCATGCGGCGAGTTGTGCGCGCGAGAGCTGTTGGTACAACGTGCGCTGCTCTTCGGCGGGTTTGCTCGCGAGCCCCTCGATGTGGTTGGCGTTGGACCACTCGCCCACGAGGACGGGGTGGTACTTCGCGGCACGACTGAGCCGTTTGGCAAAGACCCGGTTGGCGAACCTGAGGTAATGCGCCAGGTCCTTCTTACGGAACCGACCGTCGCTGAACCCGAGGTACATATGCGTGTCCATCCACACGTTTTGATACGACGATCCTCTTGGCATAAATCGGTTCCACCGGCGGAGCTCAAAGCGATCGTGCAGCACCACGGCGACGGTATTTGGGCATGCGGCGCGAATGACGTGGTAGCAGCGACGATAGTAGTCCTTGAGCACCCGTAGCGGGCATACCTGCGACTGCGAGATCCTGCTGGGATGGGCCTTGCCATAGCGCGCCACGGTCGAGTGCCGGTATAGGAACGCGTTGACCGGTTCGTTGAGTGGCTCGATGCCAAAGAGCGCGGGGCTGTGTGCGTAGCGTTCGGCGAACTGTCGTATGACGTCTACGGCAAAGTCTATGCGCGCGGGGTCCTTGTGCCAGGTGACCAAGCCGCAGATGCCGCCGTTGTCAAACCCGTTTTGGCTGCCGGGGACGGTATGCAGGTCGATGAGTATCTTCAAGCCAACCTGCTCGGCCCAACCGAATGCCCGGTCCACGTATTGGACCACCGGCTTGTGATGGGCGGAGCCAAACGTCCAGTAGGGGACGGGAAGGCGTACGAGGTCCACCCCCAGTTCGGCGAGCTTCTTGAAGGTTTGGAGGGTCACGTAGGTGTCGTAGTGCTGGGCAAGCCGTGGTTCGAGTACCTCCTTGGGTACGTCGCGCTCCAAGCCATAAACGTCCTCGGCATCGCTTCCCGCCCATAGCGAGGGCTTCATCCATCGCTCAAGGACCAGCCAGTTGCCAAGATTCACACCGTGGTACTTCTTTTCCAACGCTCGTGCCCTCCAAAGCGTGTGCTCCTCGATTTAGTGCTTGCCGCCAGCAACGACCTGCATCAGCGTCGCTGCTGGCGACATGAAGCGCTAGAGTGCCTGCTCGTAGATGGCGCGCGCGTCATCCATGGTGAGTGGCATAAAGGCGCCAAAGGTAGCGCCCTTGTTGAGCTGCAGCGTTTGGAGCATGGGGTCGAGGTCGTCCTCGGTTATGCCAAACTCGCGTAGGCGCGTGGGCATACCCATGCCTGCAAAGAACGCCTGGAGCTCGTCGATGGCGGCCGTTACGGCATCGCTTACCGCCTCGTCGTGCGGCTCCACGTCTTCGTCGACGGGTTCTATGTCAAACACGTCACGCGCGAAGTCGAGGAAGCGCTGGGGGTCGGCGTGCCACACGTAGCGCATCCAGGCTGGCATGAGCACGGCAAGGCCAGCGCCATGGGCGACTTCGGGATGGTGTGCGGAGAGCTCGTGCTCAATCGCGTGACTCTCCCATCCTCCCGCACGTGCGGTGGGGGAAAGCGAGCGGCCACACCCGGCGAGGTCGTTGTGCGCGAGGGTTCCTGCCCACATGATGGTGGCACGCGCATCGTAGTCGTCTGCGGCGGCCAGAGCCTTGGGTGCCGCATCCAACAACGAGCGAATGATGCCGCATGCGATGCTGTCGGTAAGCGGCACGGCGCCAACGCCGCTAAAGTAGCGCTCGCACACATGCGCGATCATGTCCGTTACGCCCGCTGCCGTCTGGTAGGGCGGAAGGGTGAACGTGAGCTCGGGGTCCATGATGGCCAACCGGGGACGGAATACGTCGCCGCTTACCCCCAACTTGCGGTTTTGTGCGTCGTTGCTGATGACGCACGAGCCGGATCCTTCCGAGCCGGCTGCCGGAATAGTGAGTACCACGGCGAGGGGCAAGCAGCGCTCTATGGGGAGGTGCTTGTCAAAGAAGTCCCATACGTCCCCTTCGTAGGGCACGCCAAACGAGACAGCCTTTGCGGCATCGATGGTGCTTCCGCCCCCAACGGCCAGAATGCCGTCGACTTTATGCGTGCGCGCAAGAGCTATGGTCTCGCGCACGAAGGTCACCTCTGGATTGGGTCGGGCACCTCCGGCCTCCACATACGAGATGCCTGCCTCGTCCAGGGAGGCGAGTACGCGCGCGAGTGTGCCCGTGCGTACCACAGATCCCTGCCCATAGACCACCAACACGTTGGCAAGGCCAAGCGCGGCTGCCTCGGCACCTATGCGGTCACAGTACCCACGGCCAAAGACGAACTTGGTTGGGGAATGGTATACAAAGTCATTCATGGGAATCCTTTCTCGTAATAGTCATCTCCATTGTACGCCGCCATGGGGGCAAGCCCAAACGGACAAGCTCGGGGTACGCCGCTGCCTCATGCTCCGGGCATCATGGTCTTGGTGATGTCGGCGATGGCGTCGAGCACGAGCTGACGGTCCTCAGAGTCGAGTTGCGTTGCCGCGCGCAGCATGCGTGGCGTGGCCACACGCCAGTTCCTCCTCATCTCTGCAAGCGTGCTCATGCCCGAGGCGCTTATTACCGAGAATATCGCGTCAACAAAGCGTTCTCGATTCTGGGGGCTGGTGTTGGCAAGCCATTCGTTGATGGAGGCGTCCAGCGTGCTGGCACCCATCCCCACCTTCTTCTCCACCACGAAGTCGCGCCAGTCGACCTCCCAGCTGTAGGGGTCGTGCTGGGCAAATCCCACGTTGTGACTATGCACCACGCGATAGCTGTGCTCTTGGTTCTCAAAGAGCATGCCGATGACGGACGACTGCGGGATGGTCTTGTCGACGAGGTCGTAGGCCTCCTGCCAGCGCGGGTCGTCCGTCGTCTCCTTGGAGAACCCCGGGCCGTCATGGGAGTAGCAGGCAACGAGTCGCTCACGCGTGGACGGCGAGCAGGTCATGCCTGCGAACACGGCAAGGTTGCCGCCTTTGGAGTGGCCTCCCGTCCAGATTCTGCCGGCGGTTTGCTCGGCCACGCGTTCCAGATAATGCACCGCCGAGACCTGTGACGGGATGGACGTTTGGAACGCCATGTTGAAGTCTTCCTTCCAGCCAACAAGCGTGTTGTCGGTTCCGCGGTAGCCCACATAGGTCTCGCGCGGAGAAAGGCGAAAGGTCATGGCGCAAAACTGCTCCTCGGTCTGTGCGTCCAGACGGGAAACGTAGTTGCATACGCGGATGTTGCGGAACCGAGGGCTTGCGGCGACGGCAGCGAGGAGCTCCACGGAGCTTTGGGGATCAAAGACCTTTCCGCAAAGGTCGTCAAACCATTCGGCGCAGTACAGGTCGCGCAAAGGCATGCCCTCGAACTCGTATGCAAGCTGGAACTCGGAGGGAATGCGGTAGTACGACAGGCACGAAAGCACGAGGCTGTCAACGCGGCATATGTCGCGTTGACTGAACGTGTCGAGCTGGGTTCTTACGTAGTCGATGATGTTTTGATAGTCTCCCGGCATGTTTCCTCCTAGGATGCTGCGACACGCTGACGGGAGGCGACCAACGCCTCCGCAATGCGCAGGCCGTCAGTTGCGGCACTCATGATGCCTCCGGCGTAACCCGCTCCTTCTCCGCAGGGCCAGAGTCCCGCGGTGGTCGTGGACTGGCCTTCGTTGGTGCGCACTATGCGCACGGGCGAGCTCGAGCGTGTCTCCACACCGGTGAGCACGGCGTCTGGCGCATCGAATCCACGCAACTTGCGTCCCATCCGCGGTATGGCGGCGCGAAGTGTGTCGCTCACGTAGTCGGGAAGGGATGCGGACACATCGCCCCACGATACGCCGCGCGGGTAGGTGGGCTCCACGCGACCCTGGCCGGACGAGGGCGCATGCTGCAAGAAGTCGCCCACGAGTTGTGCGGGGGCGACGAAGTGGCCGGAGCCGGCGCTGAACGCCGCCCGCTCGCAGGCGCGTTGCAGCTCTATGCCGGCAAGCACGTCGTCTCCGGGCAAATCGGTGGGGAACACGTTAACAAGCAGGCCGGAGTTGGCGTTGGTGCCTGCGCGACTCGAGAGGCTCATGCCGTTGGTCACCACGCCCTCTTGCTCGCTGGCCGCAGCGACCACATATCCACCGGGACACATGCAGAACGAGAAGGCGCTTCGGTCGTTGGGAAGGTGCTCGGCGAGCTTGTACGGCGCGGCTCCGAGTGCGGGATGGCCAGCGGACGCGCCGTAGAGTGCCCGGTCAACATCAGCTTGCAGGTGTTCTATGCGCACGCCCATGGCGAAGGTCTTGCGCTCGAGCACGACGCCAAGGTCTTGCACGAGCTTGAATACGTCCCGTGCGGAATGGCCGCACGCAAGCACTACGTCGGTGGTGCGGAGTCGCTCCGAGCGTCCATCGCGAAGCAGCTCCACACCCTGCACGGATCCGTCGTGGAGGTCGATGTTGGTCAGTTGGGTGCGAAAGCGCACCTCTCCGCCCAGCTCCTGAATGCGGCTCACCATGTTGGAGACGACGTTGGGAAGCACGTCACTGCCCACATGCGGCTTGGCGTCCCAGAGGATGCGCCTTTGTGCTCCGGCATCCACCAGCGTTTGGAGGATGAGCCTATGCGCGACGCTCTTGGTGCCCGTTCCCAGCTTGCCGTCCGAGAAGGTCCCCGCACCGCCCAGGCCAAACTGTATGTTGCACTCTGGGTCCAACTCTCCCGTACCGTTGAAATGCTCCACGATGCGTGTGCGTCGCTCTGCGTCGTCACCGCGTTCCACGAGCAGGGGATTGAGGCCGGCGCTGGCCAAGGCGAGCGCGCAAAAGAGGCCTGCGCATCCGGCGCCAACCACGACGGGGCGGGTCCCATGCGGTGCACGAAGGGGTGTGGGCAGGGAGTGGGATCGCTCGTTGGCCACGCGCACACGGTTGCCAGCGCCCCTCGCGATGCTTGCCTCGTCGCCGCGAATCTTGGCCCAAACCGTAAAGATGAGCACGATGGCGTCCTTCTTGCGCGCGTCGATGGAGCGCTTGCGCACGTCGAGTTGAAGGATGTCCCCTGGCCTCACGCGAAGCATGCGTTGCAGCGCCTTTCGGCAGGCGCGTTGCTCGCTTCGCTCGCTGCCATCCAGTTTGGAAAGGGGAATGCGGATGCCGGATACCTCTATCATGGCGACTCCAACACAAGGTCGGGGAGAATCGGTTGGGTTGCAGTGTACCACTGTGGCACATGCGTTCTTACGGTTGCCGTTGGGTATACTGTTGGCATGAGAAGTCGTTCTAACATACGTCGCGTTTTTCGCTGGTGGGCATGTGCGCTCCTGCTGTGCGTGCCGCTCTGCCTGCTCGGTTGCCTGTTTGTTGGTGGCGGATGGGGGAGTGACAAGGGCGTTTCGCATCCCTCGCGCGGTGGCGTGCCGTACTTCGACGCAAGCGTCTTCTCGCTCGTCGATGGCCGGTACGTCTATGACGACGGCTCCGTCGTTGCCGACAAGACCGGCGTGGACGTGTCCGACCATCAGGGCGACATCGATTGGGACGCCGTGGCTGCCGATGGCATTGACTTTGCCATTATTCGTGTGGGCTACCGGGGCAACACCGAGGGTGGGTTGTATGCCGACGAATGCTATCTCGCCAACCTCGAGCAGGCACGTGCAGCGGGCATCGAGTGTGGCGTGTACTTCTACTCTCAGGCGATATCTGTGGAGGAAGCCGAGGAAGAGGCCGCGTTCGTCCTCGATTTGCTCGACGGACGGCATTTGGAGTATCCCGTCACGTTCGACCATGAGGCTTCTCAGGGTGGCAGGATCGCGAGCATAGACACGGAAACGGCGTCGCGTGTGGCACAGGCGTTTTGCACAGCGATACGTGCGGGAGGATACGCCTCCATGGTCTATGGCAATGCCTACGACCTTGCGAGGATTGACTTTGAAAGTATGGCTGATTGCTCCTTGTGGTTTGCGGAATACGACGATGGGCCCTCATACGACCGCAAGTCGGACATTTGGCAGTACACGAGCGAAGGCAGCGTGGCGGGCATAAGCACCCCCGCCGACCTCAACCTCGACCTAACCGACGTGCCTGCAGAATAGCGTATACCCGTGCGGCGCGATCGGTGCGAGCAACGAAGCCGTTAGCCGCGGCCGGCAACCATACCGCTCTGCCATGCCCAGGCGAGGTTGTACCCTCCGCAGGGCCCGTCCACGTTAAGCACTTCTCCGCAGGCGTAGAGGCCGGGAACGTCGTATGCCTCAAGCGTGGTGGGGCAGAACTGACTGTTGACGAGCCCGCCGCGCGTTACCTGCGCGCGCTCCTTCTCGGCCGGGCCCAAGACCTCAAGCTCAAGATGCTTGGCCGTGCGCAGCGCACCCTCGTTGCTGCCCGCATGCATGCGGAGCTCGCGTGCGATGGCTGGGTCGAGCAGCCCGTCGAGGGTATGCGAGGCTCGAGCCGTTGCCTCCTGGACAGACATGTCGGAGAGCAGATCCAGCACGAGCTTGTCACCCGCGCGTGCGTGACGCGAGAGGTTAAACGCCGCAATGCCCGAGATGCCGTAGTCGCGGAACAACACCTCGCCATGCTCGCATGCCACTACGTCGCCGTCGCGCACGAGGGAGAGCGAGGCGTGGGCACGTCGGCCGTCGATGGCCTTGAGGCCAAAGCCACTGCAGGCGAGCGGACAGAGGATTGGCTGCGTGGCGCTCACCGCGAGTCCCAGATTGGCGGCCAACCCCAAGGCGCCTCCGCCCGTGGCAAGAATCAGACGTCTCGCGTCAAGCGACCGGAGCTTCTCGTCCCCAAAGCATTCGCGATAGCGAACCGTGAAGGCACCCGCGATGCGTCGGGCGTCGATTGCCTCACGAGCGGACGTCAACGTGACGCCGGCATCCTGCGCCCGTTGAAGCAAGACGTTGCGAACCGATGCCGCCTGACGCGAGCGAGGATACATGCGGCCCTCGTCCTCAAGGACCCATGCAAGCCCGCATGCTTGAAAAAAGGCAAGGATGTTGTC
Organism: Atopobiaceae bacterium; assembly: GCA_017513965.1. GTDB lineage: Bacteria > Actinomycetota > Coriobacteriia > Coriobacteriales > Atopobiaceae > RUG440. The sequence goes on along the minus strand of JAFWMI010000303.1, from coordinate 2,572 downwards.
CAGCCAGGAGGTGCCGCATGCCGCCTTTACGAACGAAGGGTCGTTGTACTGCATGGGGTCGAGGACGGCGTTGGTGAAGTTGCAGCGTCCGTTGCCCGTGGCCAAGATCGATTTGCCGCACTCCGGGTCGCGCTCGAGCACTACGACGTGAGTGCCTTGCTCTGCGGCAACGATGGCAGCAGCGAGCCCAGCGGCGCCGCCGCCAATAACGCATACGTCCGCACGCTCGGGCAATGCAATGCGCGCAGCCTGTTCGAGCAAGTCGCGCTTGCGCTGTGCGCGAGACCCGGCCTTGACTTTGGCCCTACGATTCATGGGCACTCCTAGTCGGAGATGTCGGAATCGAGCACGGCAACGAAGGCGTAGTCTGGGAAGCGCTCGCTCATTCTGTCCACCACGCGTTGGCGGACCTCATCGCGATTGCCGGCCTCGAAGGCAATCACGAGGTCGAAGGTCACGCCCTTGAGCTTCTCGTCCACAAAGAGCCCGTGCGTTTGGAGCACGTGTGGTTCGGTTGCGATGACTTCCTCGAGTGCCTGATGAATCGTGCTGGCCATCGAGCCCTCGTCCGTGTTGGTGGCATAGAAGCCCACCGTATGCAGAATCACGCCATGCTTGCGGTAGACCTCGGTTTGGATGGCTCGTGCCGTCTGGTCGATCTGGCGTGCGGTGGTCGATTCGTCCACCTCAACGTGTACCGAGCCCCACAGACGCTGCGGGCCATAGTCCGAGAGGATGAGGTCGTATGCGCCCTGCACGCCCTCGATTGCGCAGGTGGTCTCCTTTATTTGGCGGGCGAGGTCGGCGTCCACACGCTCGCCAAGGACCTTGTCGAGTGCCTCGCGCAGCATGTCGATGCCGCTCTTTATGATGATGAGCGAGATGACGGCGCCGAGCCATGCCTCCAGGCTTATGCCAAGCGTGAGGTACACGATTGCCGCGACGAGCGTCGAGGCGGAGATGATGGCGTCGAAGGTGGCGTCCTTGCCTGAGGCCACGAGCGCGTCTGCGTCGAGCTGCTTGCCTGCGGAAGTAACGTACCGGCCGAGCACGAGCTTAACCAGCACGGCGGCACCCACAATTACGAGCCCCGTTGTGGTGTAGCTTGGCAATTGCGGGTGGAGTATGCCGTCGATGGACTCCTTGAGCGAGGTCACGCCTGCCCAGAGCACGATGGCTGCCACGACCGTGGCCGTGAGGTATTCAATGCGCCCATAGCCGTATGGATGGTCTCGGTTCGCCGGCTTTCCTGCGAGCTTTGTGCCCGCGATGGTGATTGCCGAGCTGGCAGCGTCGGAGAGGTTGTTGACGGCGTCGAGCACGATGGCAATTGAGTGCGACATAATGCCCACGAACGCCTTGAACGCCGCAAGCAGCACGTTTGCCAAGATGCCGATGATGCTCACGCGAATGATCTTCTGGCTGCGGGACGCGGTTTGCGCTGATGCCATACGAACCTCCAATTTCGTACCTTGAAAAAACGAAAAGGGCGGTACCTGCCGTGGAACCGCCCCTTGCATTCTTTGGCTATGGCTAGGATAGCATTATCGTGCGGTAATGGCCGCGATGGCATTGGGAAGCAGTCCGTCGGGCACGTCCGTCTCGAAGCTTCCCTCGTCGCACGCCTTGGCAAACTGCGCGTCGATGGGCAGTTGGCCGAGGGCTGCGAGGCCGTAGTGCTCGGCAGTCTCGTTGAGGCGGCTTGGCCCGTATGGCTCGACCTTTTCTCCGCAGTGCGGACAGGTGAAGTACGCCATGTTCTCGACGATGCCGTATACCGGCACTTCCATCATCGCTGCCATGTTCACGGCCTTGCCCACCACCATTTGCACAAGGTCCTGTGGGCTGGACACAATGATGATGCCATCGATGGGAAGGGACTGGAAAACCGTGAGGGCAACGTCGCCGGTTCCCGGGGGCATGTCCACGAGCAGGTAGTCAAGCTCCTCCCAGTAGGTCTCTGCCCAGAACTGGCGAATGGCGCCGGAGAGCACGGGACCACGCCACACGACCGGATCGTCCTCGTGCTCGAGCACGAGGTTGGCGCTCATGATCTTGATGCCGCCGGTGGTTTGAACGGGAACGATGAGGTTTGCCATTCCCATGGCCTTTTGGGTTGTTAGGCCAAACATGCGGGGGATGGACGGCCCGGTAACGTCGGCGTCCAAAATGCCCACCTTGGCACCGGTGCGGGCGAGCTCGCGGGCAATGATGCCGGTTACCAGCGATTTGCCTACGCCGCCCTTGCCCGAGACCACGCCTACCACGTGGTGGATCCTGCTGAACGGATTAAGGTCGAACGACGGCTCCTCCTGCTGTTGCTGGGGTTGCGCCTGTCTGCGGGACGCCTCAAACTCCTGGCGGATAGCCTCTTTCTCTTCTTCGGTCATGCTGTTCCTCTCCTATGTGCAGTGCATAACGGCAAACATTCTAGCAGTCCGGCGCGGGGTGGGTGACGCGTAGGTTTTCTTGGCTGGAACGTGCGAGTGAGACGTTGTGCGGGCAGGACGCGCGCTCCTTTGCCGGCTTTGCTACCGGTGCGGGTCCGGGTGGCTGGCTTTGCGACCCCTGC
>JAFWMI010000302.1 GCA_017513965.1 Atopobiaceae bacterium | reverse complement strand
TCCACGGATAGGCGAGGAGGGCGGGACGTCCGGCATCGGACGCACAGAGCAATCAAAAGCAACGAGGGTGATTCTTTGCGGAATCACCCTCGTTGCTTTTGAGGTCGAATGAGGTCGTGTATCAGGCTCAATCATCGTAATCGCATCAGGGCAGGCTAGTGCTTACCTTTCGGACTTGCAGTGATGCGGGCGGGGCGATTGTTGAGTAAGCCCCATCGCGCAAAGCTCTTCGGTCCTCTTCTTGTATTGGATGAGCAGCCAAATCTGAAGTGCTATCGACACGACCAAGACTATCAGGGCAAAGACCGCACCGGCGTTCCTCAAGAAGATATCTTCCGTTTCGAGCCCCACCTGCAGGACCCTATTGAACGTAGTTGCCGCGTCAAAAATGGTATGCCACAGCACTGGCACAACGAATGCAAGGACAGCGTACTTCTTCGCGCCGCCTCGCCCGCTCCGCTTTTCATACATGGAAAGGCCCAGGAATAGCGCCATGATCAGGTCGAACACGAGGTGCATCGCAAAAAAGGGCATGCGAACCAAGGCGCTTACGGGGTCTGTACCGCCATACAACATCTGCTCGAGGAAGGTAAAGCCCGTGCCAACTCCTGCGCCAAGCAATCCGCACTCATAGATGCTCTTGGGCTTGACGAGCTTGATTGCCAAGAGAACGAAGAAGAACTTGATAAACTCCTCGGGAAAAGCCGCCCCAAGGAATGCGCCAACGAAAGACTTGAGTGTGTAGGTTGGGACGAAGCTAGCCAGCGACTGACCATCACCTCCCATTATCTGCAGGGCGAGGAGCCCAATGCCAACTAACAGAGCCGTTGAGAGAAGAGGGGCGAAAAGACCGAGAGCAACGGGAATCGCCGCCTTCTTGCCCATCGGCTCTGGCACCTCACGTTTGCACATACGAACATAGAGGATTGCGCAGAGCGCACCATCGAGTAAGCCCAGAAGTAGTCCCATGGCTCGACCTCCGTTAGATCGCAGAATCAATAGGCCTATGGTATCGCCAAACGTCATGACAAGCCGTCAGAACCTGCGCATTTCTAGGAGAACGGCCGACGGTCGCCAACCACACGGAGAAGAAAAAGAGCAGGTCACCCGCCCGTCAACCACCTGTGCCCGTGGATCCGCCGCTACGTCGAGCGTTTCGCCTGCATGAGGTCCGAGAACCTTCGGGCCTACCTTGACTGGTTCGTGTACCTGCACCGGGTCCACAGGGACGAGAAGAGGTGGCCCGTAGAGGAAAGGGTCGTTCGCCATCTGGCCCTGTCAAACAGCACGTACCTGCGCAAATGGTGATAATCTATCACCCAACACGTAGACCCTCGTATAATCCATTTGGACACACGCAGCTAAAAGGAAGAGAAAGTCCATGAAACAACATCGTATACCATCTTGCTGGCTGTTCACCTCGTTTGTCGTTGCGCTGATGTACCTCGCACTCCTCCCGCTGGTCGCCCATGCGGACGAGATCGACGATATGCTTGCCGCTGGCAGCTACGCCGAGGGCGAGATCATCGCGGCGTTCTTTCCTCAAAGCGGCGAGCTCATGGCACAGTCCGAGGCGCCTTACGAGGTCACGCCGCTCATGAGGGTGGGCACGTCGGCAATTGTGACCGACGACGATGCGCTGACGGCGCAATCCGAGGAAAGCCTGACGCTCTCGTCCGTCTCCTCCGCCACGCTCTCGACCGAGGAGCTTCTGCGCCTACTGGCCGAAGACCCCAACGTTGCGTTCGCCGAGCCCAACTACACTTTCTCGCTCGAAGACGCAAATCAGAGCGGCACCAAGCCTAGAAGCGTCCTGTCGCCCCAGGTAGATGCCTCCACGGTCGGTGATCTGAAGTCTATGCAGTGGGGCAACTGGACGACCGACCAGACGATGCGCACTGAGGCCTTTACGGCTAACCCGTCCGTCAATGTGCCCAACTTCGCAGCGTCGCTGCGCGGCGCGAACATGAGCAAGCCAATCGTGGTGGCGCTTCTCGACACGGCCGTCGACAACCGACACCCCGACCTGATCAACGTCTTGTACCACTTCTCCCCCGAGCAGCAGGCGGCGCTTGGCTGCTACGACATGGGCTACAACGCGGGGAACAAAGGGGCCAGGGGGAACTACTACAACCCGGAATCCGTCTCGATCGGGCACGGCACGCACACGGCGGGCATCATCGGGGCGGAATGGAACAGCTTTGGAACCAGCGGCGTCGCATCAGACGTGCGCATCGTGTCGATTGACTTCGCAAGCAAGGGCGGGACCGTGACGACTTCGGACGCCATCTGTGCCTTCGAGTTCGTCGACCGATTCAACAAGCAGGCCTCCGATGACGAGCGCATTAGGATCACCAGCAACTCCTGGGGTAGCATGCACACGAGTCGCGCCATCGACGCGGCCGTCCGCAAGCTGGGGGAAACGTGGAACACCGTCAGCGTCTTCTCCGCGGGCAACGACGGCAGGAACAACGACCACTACGAGCGAGCCAACTCGTACGTCCAGAACAACCCCTATGCCGTCATCGTCGCCAGCTCGAGCGGAGACGAGGCCCTGAACGACAGCAGCGAATACGGCACCGGCAGCGTGGACCTGGCGGCGCCCGGGACGCGCATCCTGTCGACCATGACCGATACGGACGCGCATGCGCAGTACCTTGCCGACGCAACCCGCTCAATCGACCCGCTCTACGTAGGGTTCGATGGCGATTCCGAGCCCCGGGTGACCGTCTCCCAGCTCTACCAGGACGACAAGCCCAGCGTCTGGCACGACGACACCGTCGTCAAGCCAGACGTGGGAACACAAGTCGACAACGTCCACGCCTGCGGGCCAGGCAGTC
>JAFWMI010000301.1 GCA_017513965.1 Atopobiaceae bacterium | reverse complement strand
GCGTCACCAAGGGTTCTATACCCTTTTTCTTCATGTACGCGAACACGTCCTCATAGAACTTGAGGCCCGCCTCCAGCGGCTCGTCCTCGGTGCCGGTGGGGAAGAGGCGCGTCCATTGGATGGAAAGACGTAGCGTCTTGAATCCCATCTCTGCGAAGAGGTCGATGTCTTCGCGCCAGCGGTGATAGAAGTCGACGGCGTGCCGCTTTGGGTACAGGTGCGTATCCGTGGACGCCTGGGCCGCAGCCACCTGCTCGCTGGTTATGCCATGCAGTGCCTGGTAATCGCTTTTGTCCACATTCGGTTTGTATGTGGTGCAGTCGGCAACAGAGAGGCCTTTGCCTCCCTCGTCCAAGCCGCCCTCGTACTGCTTCGCTGCCGTCGCTCCGCCCCACAAGAAGCCTTCTGGGAATCTCATATGTGCCCCCCTACCTAACAAGTTCGCTGATGGTTTTACTGGTTCAACTGTACCATCGAATACCCTTGCCGAGCATGAAGAGCGGAATCTGCGGACCCATAATGAGCGGGGATCGGGAACGGATACGTCGAGCTGTGAGGGACTGCGGTATAATCGCCTTGGAACAGGGAGGGTAAAGATGGCGACGGGCACTAACATATCAACGCAAGAACTGTGGGCTCGCTTGTTCAAAGCACCTACCATCGGGAGCTATCTTGCCAGCAGCGACGAGGTGCGCCTGCCACTGTTTAGTGACTATATTGCGCAGATTGCCGAAGAGCGTGGCATGCGCCGGGACCAGGTAATAGCCGATGCCGGTTTGGAGCGCACCTTTGGATATCGATTGTTCTCGGGCACGCGCAATCCCTCGCGCGACACTGTTCTGCAGCTGTCTTTTGGCCTGAGACTTGACTGCGACGAGGCCCAACAGCTCCTCAAGGTGGCTCAGGAGAGTCCCTTGCACCCCAAAGTAAAGCGCGATGCGGTGGTGGCTTGGTGCCTGCATCACGCCTACCCGCTCATGACCACGCAACAAGCGCTCTACGACAATGGGTTGCCACCACTGGGAGGCACACGCCGTGCACGCTAACACCACGCCACAAACCAACGAGTTGCTTGAGGCAATTCGCATTGCCTACGATGACTCCATCTACCCATCGGAGTTCTTGTCTCGCTACGACATCATGGAGTGCCTGGGAGAGGGCAACGGGTGCGACACCTTCCTCGTGCAAGACGAGCGGGGAACCCCGTACGTGGCAAAGTGTTACGACAAGGACGCTTGGGAGCTTAGCAGCCACAACGATGTGCTGGAATCGCTCGACCACCCGAGCCTACCCAAGCACGTGGCATCATTTGCGAACGAACGTATGACGGTTATGGTACGCGCGTATGTGCCGGGCGCTTCTTTGGACCGGTATGCGCATACGCATAATCTTTCCGAGCAGGACATCGTGTCATTATGCGTTAAGCTCTGCTACGTTCTGGCCTACCTACACCATCGTCCCCAGCCCATAATCCATAGGGACATAAAGCCTGCGAACGTTATCGTGCACCCCGATGGTGACGTATCGCTGATTGACTTTGACATTGCGCGTGTGTATCGGGCTGGCAGCGACACCGACACGCGTTTCTTTGGCACGGTTGCGTATGCACCGCCCGAGCAGTATGGCTTTTCCCAAACGGACTGTCGCGCCGACATCTATGCGCTGGGCGTCGTGCTGCGGTTTTTGCTTACGGGCAGTCCGCGAGAGAACCGCAACGTTCGCGTGTACCGTCCGCTACAGAAGATCATCGCGCGATGCACGGCCTTTGATCCAAACAGGCGCTACGCGGACGTAGACCAAGTGCGTCGCGCGCTTGTAAGGGCCAATCCCCGCTCGCAGGGGCTGCGGATTGTGGGTATTGGCGCAGCGGCTTGCCTTGCTTGCGCTCTGCTCGTGTTTGTAGGCATGCAGGCATGGCGTGCCGCCACCTGGTCACCCTTCAACGATGACGCCATTCCCGCGGTGCTAAATGACGAGGATCGCATAGCGGATGCCGTTACGTACATGCAAGCCACACACGGTACGCACCTTTTTGATGAACCCGAGAGCATCGCGACCATGGGGTTGCTGCGCAAGGCGCTCGTGGAGGTGTACGGTCTGGACCACGACTACGTGTATAACTACCAGAGCGAGGGGCTTCCCACCGAAAGCGATGATTATTTTATGGCATGGGGCTTGGATGATGACCAGTATCTGCGGCGCGACGTGGTGGTGTATGCGGTAATAAAAGTCCACGATCCCACGCTGGTTGCCGAAGACCAGTGGAGCAAGCTTCCCGATGACAATGGTGAGTATCCTGGCGCTCGCGTGGCGCAGCTCTTTGCCGACGAGCACGGCATCACAAAAGGCGCAAACCGTCCCTACGACATAACCGTGGGCGAGCTTGCGCTGCTCTTCGCCAATGCCGACCGCGTGTTTGCCCAGTAAGTCCAACCCCTAGCAGCTCGTCTCAGTTTGGGTTTGCGGGCTCATAAGTTGCCAGCCAGACAACCCGTTAAGAGAAGGGCCTTGATACCATTGGGATGAGGTTCCATGATGGTAGAAGGTGGGTGGTTTGGATGAAAAAGGCAGAGGCTCGGTCGTCACGCATGTGCTGCAAAGGGTTCCTTGCGTTCGTGCTAGCGGTAGCCATGGCTCTGGGCTGCTGGCCGACAGCGGCACTCCAGGCGCTGGCAGACGAGGTTGAGGTCGTGGAGGAGGAGACCGATAGCGCGGCTACTGTGCGGCAGGACGAGGCGGTTGTCGAGGAGGTCCAGCCGAATGAGGGGCAAGCAGACGATGCAGTTGCCGCAACGGCGGCGATTGTCCCGCAATATGACGGCACCTTGCCCGACAACTATCAGCGTGCCGAGGATTGCGAGATTCTTCCCGCTCCCTGGGGTGGCGGAAACGTTGACCCCTTCTATGACATCTACCATGGCAACGATCAGGTAACCACGTACGACGTGACGAACGTGACGTCAAGCGACCCACACATCGTCATGGTGCAGCAAGGCGAAGACGGATGGAACTACTGGGGCAACGCTCTGGGCACCGCAACGCTCACGGTAGAGTACACGGACAAGGGCGTGGCCGGATCGTACACCTTCGACGTTTCCGTTAAGGAGGAGATATACACGGCAGATGCCTATCCGGTAAAGCACCAGCATTTTTTTGTCCCAGGCCAGGACGACGTAGAGATCTATGCAGACGTTCGACACTGTTGGGTGAGCGATTATGGGACCGAGCATGCTGAGTACCATGAGCAGCAAGTCGTCGATGGCATTGAGTGGACGGCTGGAGCGAACAATCGGTTTAGCACGAACGAAAGCATATCCCAGCATCCTGGCGACAACACGCGTGTAACGGTCGCCTTCCGCAACGTGGCAAACGAGGAAGAGCGTGCCGAGCTCATGGCATCGGACGAGTACTTCACCGCATGTTTGAAGGTCGATGGAGGCGAGGTTGCGTCGTTTACCACGTGGTTCCGTCCCTGCGATCGTGTGTCCACCATCCTCCCCGGCGTGCTCGACGATGGCAATTACTCAGGCGTGCAAAGTAACCTGCAGGTGGGCGAGACGCGTACGTACGACCTCGTGACCGAGGAGTACCGGCTCGTAGAGCCTGACGACAATCATCCCGGATACGGTGTTGTGCACAAAACGATCACCAAGGCAGACAACAATTTGGCATATTCTCTCGCCAGCGTAGATGAAGAGCTCTTCAACTGTACCGTCGATGACGAGGCGCAGCAGTTTACCGTTAAGCGTGTGGGTGTGGGCGATGGCGTGTTCTTTGTGCGGGCTACGTGGACCGACGAGGAGGGTAACGCGCAGGAGAATCGTCGAGGGTACGGCGTCTTCAACCTACGCTATATCACACGTTTCAACGATTCTGGGACCGACCGCCTATTCTCGGACAGTGACCTGACGCTTACCATGGACATGGACCACTTCGGGGGGCTTAATACCAACGACATTCGCTATGAGTTCCATGTGGGCGACTACGTGGATGACGAGGGGACCTTCGAGAACTACGAGGGCTGCTTCGATGTCGCAAACAACGCGCAGTCCGTCACGCTCAAGGGAGCCAAGCTTGCGGAGGCAGGTCATGACCACGTTAAGGTATGGGCAGAAGCCTATATCGAGGACGATGGTGAGCGCGTTTGGCTCTGTCGCAGCGAAGAGGACCTCGAGTTCGAAGTGTGTGAGCCACAAGAGCCTGACTACCGTACCTGGGAATGGGCACACGACTATACCAGGCTCGCTGACGATGGCATTTGGCTTGATGCGTCTTGGCAAGGCTACGTGAATACCGCCGCGCATCCCGACGTGGAATTTGGGTATCGCATCACTGGGCTAGAGGTTGTTGAGAACAACCCGTGGGACGAAGGCCAGGAAGTGCTTGAGCTCGAGGATAAAGGAACCGGCTGGCAGATTAACACGAAGAATCACGGCGACGCCAAGCTCCGGGCGACCTACGAGCTGTTCGAAGGCGAAGGCGCAACGCAAACTGAGGAGTTTTGGGTCCGTGTTACCGAGGATTACTACGAGGTGAGCGCTTATGCGGATGCCTACAAGGCAAACGATTGGTATCGCGTGTTGCCAGGAGACACAGTCAAGCTTGTGGGAACGGGCAAACGCCAAGGCAAGAGCGATCACTTTGACACGTACTATTGCAAGTGGGAGGTAGAAGGCAATGACGAGTGGATCGAGTCGCTGACCGAGGACGAGAACGACCCGACGGTCGCCTATCTCAAGTTCAAGAGCATGCCTAGCGACGCAAACGAAGAGTACCGCGTACGTGCCATCCTTTTTGTGGACGGTACCAACGATGAGGACGAGGTTGCCCGCAGCGAAGAGCTCAATATCGTAGTGCAGTCCGGGTATATCAAGCTCACGCCGTTGCCCAAGCAAATCGAGAACCTCGACGTGGGCAAGAGCGTAACGGTGACGCCCGAGGCCACGTTCATTACTCAGCAGAACCGTGATGGGGAGCGTGCGACCATCATCAATCCCGAATGGGGTCGTTACGTCGATGACCAAGGCACGTGGGAGCGTTGGGACGAAAACGTCCTGGACATCGTAGACAACGGAGATGGCTCCTTTACCATCACGCGCATTGGCCCAGGAGATACCAATGTGTGCTTGAGGTGTGACTGGGAAGCTGGAGAGCATGCTCAAGGTTACAAGGACTGCTGGTATCACTTTGATGAGAAAAACTCTGACATCCGATTTGCCGGTGACGAGGGGTCTTTCGATGGCGGCGGTACGTTTTGGGTTCACAGTGACTGGCAGACCGAGGTCCGCGTGGACACAAGCGAGCTGGGCGACTTGGCGAACAGCCTATACCTAACGGTTGGCTACCACGATGGGGACGACACGTGGACGTCCGAAGTCATACCCGCAGACTTCTATACCATGGGCTCTGACGGAAAGAGCGTCATCATCGATGGCGCAGCGATAGCCAGGTATAACGCAGCACATCCCGATGACGGTTTTGGCGGAGTGAATGTGCGTGCGGAGCTGCGTGTTAACGACCAGGTAATCTCACAAAACGAATGCTGGGTCGAGCTGTTGGACGCTTGCCACCATGACGCACATGCTTGGTGGAAGCTCACATGGACTCCCGCCACGTGCGAGGCAGGTGGCCTTGAGCACTGGCTCTGTTTCCGCTGCGGAGAGTATAGGCAGGTTGCCAGCGATCCTCTTGGTCACAGCCTAACCAAGGTTGCCGCCAAGGCAGCAACGCTCACGGCCGCAGGCAGTAGCGAGTACTATCACTGCACCCGCTGCGGCAAGCTCTTTGCGGATGCTGCAGCTACAAAGCAAATCGTGCAAGCCGACACCGTAAAACCCAAGCTCGTAAACATTGGCGGCGCCACGATAACGGGGCTCTCGAACAAGGTCTACAACGGCAAGTCTCAACAGCTTGCGCCCACGGTAAAGCTTGGTGCCACGACACTGCGGTTAGGTACGGACTACAGCGTGGCATATAGCAAGGACACCACCAACGTGGGCACGGTGACCGTAACGGTTACAGGCAGGGGAGCGTACGGAGGTACCAAGACAGGCACCTACGCAATCACCAAGGCAGCGAGTACCATGACGGTAAAGGCCATCAGTAAGAATGTGAAGCTTGCCAGCGTCAAGAAGAAGGCTCAAAAGGTGAGCGGAGCCATTACGGTTCAAAAGGCAAACGGAACTGTTTCCTATGCTCTGGATGCAAGCACCACGAAGGCAAAGAAGACCCAGAAGTTCAAGATTAGCTCCAAAGGCGCTATCACCGTGCCCAAGAGCACCGCTAAAGGTGTCTACAAGCTCAAGGTCAATGTCACATGCGCAGGTGATAGCAACCATAGCGGCACAACCAAGCAGGTGACGGTAAAGGTGTCAGTAAAGTAACGCGATAGGCACCATTGACGCTTGTTGCAGGTGCGGTGCCGCAACGCGGCGCCGCACCTGCATTTCTGTCGAACTCAAAACCTTATTGCTACCCACATGATTATAGTAGGTACATGCAAAATGTCGGGTGGACGGTAAACCCTCAGTACAAAAACGCCTCAGGCCAAAGCCTTTGCCTCCTTCGGTTGAATCCAAGTCACAAGTATCGTTATGGATAACCTGCTCGCAATGGTTCTGACGTATTGCGGCAAACAGCACGCAGTTCCCACGTAACCAAGGCCTGACCAAAGGGAAACAGGTCTCGGCCACAATGCCGCAGGTATGTCGGAGCGCCCTCGTGCGCCTGTTTCGAGAGGAGATGACCATGAATCCAAGCGATACGGGATTTGTAATCATCTGTGCGGCGTTTGTCCTGTTCATGACGCCCGGTCTAGCGTT
>JAFWMI010000300.1 GCA_017513965.1 Atopobiaceae bacterium | reverse complement strand
CTTTTCCGGCCGAAAAATTCCCCCGCAATAAAAATCCCTGACCGTTTTCGCAGGTCAGGGACTTGATTTTGGTCGCGGGGGCCGGATTCGAACCGACGACCTTCGGGTTATGAGCACGTGTCTTTCGTATCGGGACGCCTCGTTTCTCCCGTTTCTAAAACCGTAATCCCAGATAAACGCCGAATTTGCTATCTCGTTCCCTCGGCTCTTTCGGGACGTGCTCTCTGTCTTTCCCCCCGATTTCCCCCCGATTCGTCAAAATCGGCGTTTTCGGTTCCCCCCTCGCAGTGTTTGTGTGATACCCTCGAAATCAGCCGTTCCGGGGACCACTTCCACAAACACTCCGGGCGGTCGTCGCGGTGAAGGTTGCTTCCAACATTATCCCAGCTTTCACCCGGCAATGGTAGGCGGTCCGGCATCTTCCACATCAGCCGGGGCCGGACCATAGATGCAAAGGAGAATAGGCTATGAAGATCATCGGCTCAGGCGAGATCGAAGAGGTCGTCAAGGGCAAGGTGTACCGCATCAGGCACCACCTTGGCCGCGATCCCAAGACAGGGCGCTACATCAGATCCCCCAAGAAGACCGTCTACGGCACCAAGACCGAGGCGCGACGCGCTCTCGAGGAGTACCGCATCGAGCTCGAATGCGGCGTCAAGAACCCCGAGGAGCTGACCGTCGGGCGGTACGCGCGCGCGTGGTACCAGAAACGCGTGAACACCGGCAGGTACTCCCCGCTCACGCTCAAGGACGACGAACTCCAGGTCCGCAAGATCGAGGAGCTGTGGGGAACCACGCTTTTGGAGAACCTCACCCTCAAGATGATATCGGACGAGTACGACAAGCTGCTCTCATCGAAGAAGGCAACGAAGAGCACGCTCCACAAGCTCAACGCCACGCTCTCCCTCGTCATGGACGAGGCCGTCGCGAACGAGCTCGTGGACGCGAACCCGTGCGGCTACGTGAAGGCCCCGAGGCCGAAGCCCAAGGAGCGCAAGGCGCTCTCCGACGAGCAGGCGCTCGAGCTGGCGATCGCGCTTAGGACCGAGGAGCAGACGGGCAGCACCGTGGCGGTCTGGATTGCCCTCGCGACCGGCATGCGCCGAGGCGAGATCCTCGGGCTCGTGTGGCGCAACGTCGACTTCGAGCGCAAGCGCATCTACGTGGGCCAGCAGTACGCGGCCGACCACAAGATCAGAGACCCTAAGAGTGAGAAGTCGCACCGCTGGCTCGGCCTCGACGATGGCACCGTGACGTTCCTTGCAGAGTGGAAGGAGAAGCAGGCCCGCGCGATGGAGATCGCGGGGCTCGACCAGGACGAGGAGACGCCCGTTTGCACCAACTCTCTTTACAAGTACATGGATCCCAACACGTTCAACCGCTGGCGCCGCCAGTACTTCGCCGACCACGGCCTGGGCGAGTTCGGGCCCGCGGTGCGCTACACGGACTCGACGGGGCGGAAACGCTGGCGCAAGGGGGCGTACATCGGCTACAACCTGCACGAGCTCAGGCACACGCAGGCAACGCTGCTCATCGGCTCCGGCGCCGATATCAAGACGGTGCAACAGAGGCTCGGGCACTCGTCGGCGAGCCTCACCATGGACATCTACGCGCACTTCATCGCGCAGAACGACCGCGCGGCAGCCAACACGATCGGCGGAATCCTCGCAGAAGCCTCCGTCAAGCCGAAAGATGCGGAGCGACCGGCTCTCACAGATGCCGACAAGGCCGCCATCGCGCAGCGCATGGCCGACGGCGCATCTCTTGAAGCCGCAATCTCGGCCGTGAGGCCAGATGTGAGCGTGCTCGACCTTCTCGGTATCTGATTCCTGACGGGTACTTCTCACATCCGCCCATACAAACCGCAACGCAAGCCTCGCCATTGCCCCTCGAGACCGTCCTTTGAGTTCTCGAAGGAGGTCGCATGTGCGGCCTCCTTTTTTGTTCACTCAAAATACTCTCCACAGTTTTCGGCTAGGAATCGTTTCAGCACGTCGACGCAATGTTGCGCGTGCAACGACAGCTTCCTGTGTCTCGGATACAAAAAACCCACCTGGCAAATGGCTTCTGGAGTGGAAAGGGGTACAAACTTCAATCCGTCAGTCGGCATGTTGGCGTCGAGCTGCGAGACGAAAAACCCGAACGAGTCGAATGCTGCGAACGATTCGTATTCCGATGCGTGGATGAACTCGAGCAGCATACGAGGACTTGTCACGCCCATGCGCACGTTCTCGAGTGGATGGTCCCGGAACAGCCATTCCGTCAGTTGCGTCATCTCGCGGTGGGCGTTGAGAGCGACGGGGAGCTTCGATAGGTCGCTGCGATGTAGCACCGACTCACGTGCGAGTTCGGATTCCTCGGAACACACGAATCCGAACGTGGTCTTCAGGATCGGCTCGAATCGAACGTCGGGGTTTTGCAGGACGCCCGAAAGCGTTTTCGCGTTGACGTCGAGGTAGCACAGATCGCTGCCGTCCGAGAGCGCAGCGCGCTGTACGAGCTTGTCGAATGGCTCCTCGAGATAGGAGGAGTTCTCGGCGAGCAGTCCGATGTAGGACGTGTTCGATACGGCGGTTTGTGCACCGTAGTAGCTCACGTACAGCGTGATGGGCTCCTCACCCTCGGGGCCTTCGAAACGGCCTTCGAGCAGTTCGTCGACCATGCCCCGGTGGTCGTCGACGATGCGCTCGGCGTGCTTGAGAAACACCTCGCCATCGCTTGTCAGGCGTACGCCGCGTCTGCTGCGCTCGACGAGCTTAATGCCGAGTTCCGTTTCGAGTGACGTGACGGCTTTGTTCAGGCCCTGTTGCGAGATGAGGAGGTTTTTCGCGGCGCCGTAAAACGATCCCGCCTGCGCAAGGGCGATGAAGTATCGCAAGCTTTCGATTTGCATCTGCTTCTCCTTTGTTTGACGATCTGCTGTGTCACGAGAGCGGTTCCTCTGACTCAGAAGATAACCAAACCGTTAATTGCAACCAATGGTTGAATAATATAGCAGAAACCTGTTTCTTTCGGTCGCCATAAGAGCAAGGGTACACTTTGGGACAAGGAGTTCTTGCGCTTAGGGGTATGCGCGGGGAAGGGGATTCATCTGCGTATCCTTTGCGCAAGACGCAAGTTATTGACGAGGAGCAAAGGAGGATAAGCGTATGTCCGAAGAGTCTTTTGTCTACACGTGTTGCCCCGGTTGGGGTGACCACGAGTTCTGCGCGCTCAAGACCATCGTGAAGGATGGCAAGATCGTGCGAACCGAGAAGGCGGACTACACCGGCGCCGAAGAAGGCGAGGGCTACATCTGCCAGAAGGGCATCATGAGTTGCCGGCAGCCCTACAACCCCAAGCGTCTGACTCACCCGCTCAAGCGCGTCGGCGAGCGCGGCGAGGGCAAATGGG
>JAFWMI010000299.1 GCA_017513965.1 Atopobiaceae bacterium | reverse complement strand
CACAACAAAGCCTTTGACATGGGCTTTATCGACGCGGCGCTGGAAGACTTGGACATCGATTCTTTAGAGAATTTGAATAGTCAACCAGTGTGCGGATAGGACCGTGAACCCCTTGATTCCCGGGTGTGGCAATCGGTGGTACGATTGTGCCGCCAAACACGAAATCGCCAGCGGGCCCATCCGTCTTCGTGTTTGGCGACATCCTGGGCGGATGGGCACGCTGGCGGACAGGATGCAGACCCATGCCGCGCCGCGAGAACCCATATGCGGGCATGGTGGATGGTCTCACGGACTCCCAGCTCATGGAGTTGTCCTCCGCCGTCGCCGCAAGGAGATGCAGGGACGACGTTGGCTTCGGGACGTTCGACGAGGCGGCCGCCGCCTGGAAGCCCGATCCGAGATGCCCGTGGTGCCACCACGAGCACAACCACCGCGACTCGTCGACCCCGTCGGGGCGGCCGCGCTGGGTGTGCACGGAGTGCGGGAGGACCTACACCGCGCTGACCGGCACGGTGTTCGAGGAGTCCAAGAAGGACTTTGCCACCTGGTCGCAGTTCGTGCGGCTCATGTGCTACAACGCCCAGCTCGACCTGGCCGCCGAGGTCTGCGGGATCACGCACCAGACCGCCTTCGAGTGGAGGCACAGGGTCATGGCCACGCTCGGCGGCTACCAGAAGCGCATCGTGCTGCGCGACAGGTGCTGGATCGACGAGATGTACGTGGAGGACTCGATCCTCAAGAACACCCCGGGCTACCGCACGATGCGGGGGCTCTCGCGAAACCTCATATGCGTCTCGGTCGCAATCGACGTCCACAAGAACCCGGTCGCTGCGGTGTGCGGACACGGCAAGCCCAGCGGGAAGAGGATCAAGGACGCTCTGTCGTCCCACATAGCGGAGGGGACGACGTTCCTGCACGACAAGGAGCGTGCCCACAACCCCCTCATAAGGGCCGTCAAGGGAACCAGCATCGCCTACAAGGCCGACACCAAGGACCCTGACTACCTGGAGGGCATGAAGATGGTCAACAGCCTCTGCGCTTGGGTAAGAAGGTTCATCGAGGGCTACGTCGGGATGAAGCCGGAGAACCTCCAAGAATACCTGGACTGGTACGTCTACCTGTTCCGCGTCAAACAGGCAGACGAGAAATGGCCCAAAATTGCAAGGGTGCTCCGCCATCTGATGCTCACGGATGCGCATTACCGCAGCTCAAGGAAGCGCAAGTATCCGCACACTGGTTGACTATTCAAATGCCAAATTTCTCAAATCCATAATAAGTGTGGGTGGGTCATGGTGTGACAAATCTGCAAAATCCCAGCACATGGGGTGTTTTTTCATGCCAAAACCCAGTTGGCAGGGAGCAAAGAGGGAAAGAAAGAGGGAAGGAGATCGTGCCTATGAAGTATCTACTCTTGGTGAGCCATGGAACCATGGCGCCAGGCGTCCACAGCGTCATACGCATGCTGCTGGGCGAGCGCGACAACGTGCTGAGTTACTCCATGGAGGACGGCGTGTCTGCCGATGCCTTTGTGGAGAAGCTTGGCGATGTGATCGAGCCGATTGGCGTGGATGACTCGGTAGTCGTCTTGGGCGACATCGTGGGTGGTTCGCCGCTCACAAACACGCTCAACACAATTACGCAAAAGGGCCTGCTCGGCAACACGATCGCGTTTGGCGGTCTTTCGTTGCCCATGGCCATTGGGGCGCTCATGGCCATAGACGATGGCCTTGATGACGATGCGCTTGTGGAAAGCGTGCTTACCGAGGCACGGGAAGGTGCCCGCAAGATCGAGCTGGCCCTCGATGACGAAGAGGAAGAAGAGCTCTAGGAGTTCTAAGAAAGGAAGGAAAATGATCTCTTTTGTACGCATTGACGACCGTATGATTCACGGCCAGACCGTTACGCGGTGGAGCTTGGAGTATCCCTGCGATGGCATTATTGCCGTTAACGACGTGGCGGCGAGCAATCCCGTGCTCAAGGCAGCCTACAAGGGCGCCGCTCCCGACAAGAAGATCTTCGTGTGGACCATGGACCACTTCAAGGAGAGCGCCGACAAGGTACTTGCCAGCAAGACCCGTTACTTCCTCATCACCAAGAACCCGCTCGACATGAAGCACATCCTCGTGGACTTTGGCTTCAAGCCGTCCGACGTGCGCCGTGTAATCGTGGGTCCCTGCAACGATCGTCCCGACACCGTAAAGCTGGGCAACAACCAGTCCATTACGGCCGAAGAGGCTCAGGCCTTTGAGGATATGACCAAGGCCGGCTACACCGTTGAGTTCGCCCTTATCAAAGAGGCGTCCATTGGTGAGTGGCCCAAGTTCCGCGGACAGTTTAACGTTAAGTAGGGGAGAGACTCATGGGAATTAGCATGTTCCAGGCCGTATTGCTCGGCCTGTTTGCCTGCTTGGCATCGTTGCCGGGCATGGGCGGCACTACCATTGGTAACTACACGCTCGGTAGGCCCCTCGTAGGCGGCCTTGTGGTCGGCCTCATTCTTGGCGACATACAAACCGGCATTATCGTGGGCGCTTCCATCCAGCTTGTCTACATCGCACTCGTCACTCCTGGCGGCACTGTTTCTGCAGACGTGCGTGCGGTAACCTACATTGGCATCCCGCTTGCCATTCTTGCAATTCGCGCTCAGGGTCTCGATCCGTCCTCCGACGCCGCTGCTGGCCTCGCCGCCTCTCTTGGCGCTGCAGTTGGCACGCTCGGCACCGTACTGTTCTATGGCACCGCTACGCTCAACCTCGTGTGGCAGGGCATTGGCTGGAAGGCCATGGACTCTGGCAAGTGGGCCAGCATCAAGAAGACCATCCCCATGGTCGACTTCGTGCTTCCCTGGATCAGCCACATCGCGTTCTCCTTTATCCCCACGGTCGTTATCTGCATGGCCGGCGAGTCCATGGTTGGCCTCATGAAGGACTACCTCCCCATGGACGGCGTTGCCATG
The DNA here is from genome assembly GCA_017513965.1 of Atopobiaceae bacterium. Lineage (GTDB taxonomy): Bacteria > Actinomycetota > Coriobacteriia > Coriobacteriales > Atopobiaceae > RUG440. The sequence continues at coordinate 49,225 of JAFWMI010000299.1, read as the reverse complement.
AAGACGCTGTTTACCGTTGGCTCGTTGCTTCCCGCCGTCGGTGTTGCCATCCTGTGCAAGCAGGTTGTGCAGAAGCCGCTTGACTGGGTCACCTTCGGCTTAGGCTTTACGCTTGCGGCCGTTATGGGTTGCAACCTCATCGCTTCCGCCCTCATCGCCGTGTTCTTCGCACTGCTGAACTTCAAGGTGGAGCAGCTCAAGACCGCCCGTCCCGCAATTGCAGCAGAGGGTGCGGCATCGTTCGATGACGAGGAAGAGGAGGACATATAATGGCTGACCTCAAGAAGGTTTCGCAGAAGGCGCGCAACAGTGCGTTCCTTCGTTGGATTTACGGCAACCTCACCTGCTTCTCGCAGGAGCACATGCAGACCTTCGGTTATCTGGCAGCCATGCTGCCCGTCGTGGACGAGCTCTACGACAGCGAGGACGAGAAGGTCAAGGCGCTCTCCACGTACCGCACGTTCTTCAATACCGAGCCGCAAATCGGCACCATGGTCGTTGGCCTCACGGTTGGTCTTGAGGAAGCTCGCGCCAATGGCGAGCCCCTCGATGACGACACCATCAACGGCATCCGCGCTGGTCTGATGGGCCCGCTCGCCGGCCTGGGCGACTCCATTATCGTTGGTACGTTCATCCCCATCCTTTTGGGTATTGCACTCGGCCTGTCCACGGGCGGCAATGTGCTTGGCCCGCTGTTCTACATCGTGGTGTGGAACGTCGCCATGTACTTTGGCATGAAGTTCGCATTCAACCAGGGCTATGAGCTCGGTGGCTCCGCTGTTGAGGCACTCGTTGGCCCGCAGTCCGCAGCTCTCCGCTCGTCCATCGTTATGGTTGGTACCATGGTTATTGGTGCCGTTGCCGCTACGTGGATCAACATCACCACGGCGCTCGTGGTGCCGTTCTCGGCAGACAGCAGCCTGGTGCTCCAGGACACGCTCGATTCCATCTATCCCAAGCTGCTCAACTTCGTGTTTGTGTGGTTCTGCTGGTGGCTCATGACCAAGCGTAAGATGTCGCCGACCGTGGTAATGGGACTGCTCGTAATTGTCGCCCTCGTGGGCGTACTCGTGGGCTTCTTCAACCCGGGACTCTCCTACTAGCAGCAGGAAGCGAAGACGGTGAGGACTGTGAAGGCGCAAGAAAACTCCGGCGAGAAAAAGCTGTACAGGCGCAAATGGGTGGAGACGGACAATCCACTCGTGAACGAGGCACGTGCGCAAACGCTTGCCTTGCAGCGCCTGCAGGTGTGGCTGCGGCTTGCATATGCCGCAATAGCCGCAGCAGTGCTCTTGGGCTACTGGGGTTTTGTGGAAGGCGGTGGCATAGTCGCGGGAGTAATTGCAATCGTGTTGGGTGTGATTAGTCTTGGGGTCACCATCGTGCTACGCGTGGGCATCGACCACGGCCGCCGCAATGTAAACGCCATGCTAGACGCGCTTCAGTCCTCATCGTAAAGAAGGGCGCAAACAGCCTCCTTTCCTTCCGGCCTCGCATGGGTGCGCCCGTGCGAGGCCTTCTGCGTATGAGCACAGAACTATTGATTGCTATTGATTGCTCTGCGGCTCTGGTTGAATGCGTGCAAATGCTGTGGGCTTTCGGGCGCATGCCTTCTCGCGGGCCGTAGGGATTGCTGTGGGATACAATACTGCGCATACGACTATTGATGATGCCAATGGGAAGGAGTCCCCATGATTAAAGAGCTGGTGAAGGATGAGGCGGTTCTGTCGCAACGATGCGCCAAGGCAACGCCCGAGGACGCTGGGATTGCACAAGACCTCATCGACACCGTGCTTACGCTTGAGGACGGAGCCTGTCTTGCCGCCAATCAGATTGGTGTAACCAAAGCCGTGGTGGCCTATCTAGACGATGACCGTGAGCCGCATGTAATGTATAACCCCAGGCTCATGCTGGGCCTTGGCGCGGGAAAGACCATTGAGGGCTGCCTTACGCGCGACGAGCCTTCAAAGGTTACGCGCTACAGCAAGATCAAGGTGTCCTACGATGAGCTGGTGGACGGTGCGTTCAAGGCCCGCAAGCGCGACTATACGGGTTGGACAGCCCAGATGATTCAGCACATGATCGATCACTGCAACGGGAAGCTCGTCTAGACCGGGGAGGTTACGTATGCCGCTCATATCGGTCGTCGTACCATGTCACAACGAGGAGGAGAGCCTTCCCATCTTTGCCACTGCCCTCGAAGAGGTGGCCGCGGGCATGCGGGAGGACGAACCTAGCATTCGCTTTGAGTTGGTGCTCGTAGACGACGGATCAACCGACCAAACGCTTGTCGTTATGAAGCGGCTGCAGGGCGAGGAGCACAGGCATCTTGTGGTTCGTTGGATGTCGTTCTCTCGCAACTTTGGCAAGGAAGCGGGCATGTATGCCGGGCTCAAGATGGCCAAAGGCGACTATGTGACGACCATGGACGCAGACATGCAGGATCCACCATCGCTGCTCCCGCAGATGTATGACATCCTTGCCCACGACAAGACGTACGACTGCGTGGCAACGAGGCGTGCGGATCGCGCGGGCGAGCCTCCCATACGCTCGTTCTTTGCGCGCATGTTCTATCGCATCATTAACAAGATGTCTCAAACCGAGTTTGTGGACGGCGCACGCGACTTTCGCCTTATGCGGCGCCGAATGGTGGATGCCGTGCTCAGCATGGGGGAGTACAACCGCTTTAGCAAGGGCATCTTTAGCTGGGTGGGGTTCGAGACGTACTGGATTTCGTACGAGAACGTCGAGCGCGCCGCAGGTAGTACGAGTTGGAGTTTTTGGAGCCTGCTCAAGTACTCAATAGACGGCATTGTGGGGTTTACCACTGCGCCTTTGGCACTTGCGTCGGTTGCGGGGGCGTTCTTTAGCCTGCTGGCGCTCGTGTTCCTCATAATCGTGGTGGTTCGTGCCATCGTCTTTGGTGACCCAGTTTCGGGCTGGCCTTCCACCATGAGCGTCATCCTATTGCTCGGCGGTCTTAATCTGCTCGTGCTTGGCATTATTGGCCAGTATCTTGCAAAGACCTATCTAGAAACCAAGGCGCGACCGCTCTTTATTGTGAAAGAGACGAGCGATGCGCCGAGTACGCAGGACGAGTCGTGACGCATTTGACCTTGCGCGAAGACGAGCGTGGCCTTGCCCTCGTGGGTGATGGCCTTGAGCTTAGGTGCGACTTTTCTCGCAGCTTGCCGCGTCTTCGTGCGAGCAATTTGCATCGTGAGCTGCTCGTACGTGCGGCTCGCGTGCGTGGGCTGGACGAGGTGCCGCGTGTAGTGGATGCGACGGCTGGGTTGGGCGAGGATTCGGTGCTGCTCGCTGCCGCAGGCATGCAGGTGACGCTCGTTGAGCGCGAGCCAATGCTCGCCGGCCTGCTTCGCGACGGTTTGCAACGTGCGGCAAGACAACCGGAGTTGGCGCCGATTGTGAGTCGTATGCGGCTGATAGAGGGCGACAGCATTGAGGTGTTGGCGTCTTTGGACGAACAGCCGCACGTGGTGTATTTGGACCCCATGTTTCCCGCCAAGCGCAAGCAGGCGGCAACCAACAAGAAGCTCCAGCTCATACAGCAGCTGGAGCTTCCCTGTGCGAATGAGGAGGAACTCTTGGGCGCCGCGCTTGCGGTCCATCCACGCAAGGTGGTGATCAAGCGCCCGCTCAAGGGTCCCTGCCTTGCCGGAGCCAAGCCGAGTGGCTCGCTGCGTGGCAAGGTCGTGCGCTACGACATCGTAGTGCCGTAGCCCCTGGTCCCTAGCCGCGCATTGCGGCGCTCCAACGATCGTATCCTCCGGCGAGGTTGTAGCATTCAAACCCAAGTCCGGTAAGAATCCGGCAGGCAATGTAGCTTCGCTGTCCGCTCTTGCAGTGCACGTAGACGGGCTTATCAAGCGGAACCTCTGCAATCCGCGCGCGTAGCTCGTCCACGGGAATGTTCACGAAGCCGTCTATGGCTCCTGCAGCGTGCTCACCGGGTGTGCGCACGTCGAGGAGCGTTGCCGAGCCATCGCGGGGCAGATCGGCCACGTTCTCGGGGAAGAACTGCTTGAGCTTGCCGCTCAGCACGTTCTCCGCTACGAATCCGGCCATGTTCACCGGGTCTTTGGCGCTGCCAAAGGGCGGTGCATAGCACAGCTCGAGGGACGTGAGGTCGCGTACGTCGGCGCCAAAGCGTATGGCGGTTGCGATTACGTCTATGCGCTTGTCTACGCCCTCGGGGCCAACGGCTTGCGCGCCAAGCAGCTTGCCGCTCGTGGGATCCCACAGCACCTTGAGTCCCATCATGCGTGCGCCGGGATAATAGCCTGCGTGATGCGCCTGGGTGAGGTAGGTCTTGTCATATGCGATGCCTTGAGTCTTTGCGGCCTCTTCCGTGAGGCCGGTAGAGGCAGCGCCAAGGGAGAATACCTTCACTACGCTGGAACCTTGCGTGCCGGTATAGCGGCAGTCGCCGCCCAGCATGTTCTCGGCCGCCATACGGCCCTGACGATTTGCCGGCCCTGCAAGCGGGATGGCCGTGGGGGTACCGGTAACAAAGTCAGTCACCTGTATGGCATCGCCTACGGCGTAGATGTCTGGCACGTTCGTTTGCAGGTGGTCATTCACCAATATGTGTCCGCGCGGGCCGCAGGCAATGCCCGCCGCTTGTGCGAGCGCGGTCTCGGGCCGCACGCCCACGGCCATTATCACAAAGTCACACGGAAGCGAAGCCGGGCCGTCGGTCGCCACCTCAAGCGTGCCATCCTTCTCACAGATGGCCGTTACGCTCGTGCCCAAGTGCAAATCGATTCCGTGATTGCGGAGCTCCTGATGCAGGTCTGCCGCCATATCGGCATCGAGCGACTTTATTACGTGGCTCGCCATCTCTACTACCGACGTTGCAATGCCACGCTCACAGAGGTTCTCTGCCATCTCGATGCCAATAAACCCGCCTCCGATTACCACGCAGCGCTGTGCTTGGCTGCCCTCCAGCAGCTCGCACATGCGGTCGACATCAGGGATGTTCCGCACGGTAAGCACACGCTCGTTGTCTGCGCCGGGAAGGGGCGGAACTACGGGCGCTGCGCCTGGTGAGAGCAACAGCTTGTCGTAGGGCTCAACGTAGGTGGTGTTGTCCTCAATGTTGCGCACGGTTACCTCGTGGGCCTGAGCATCGATGGACACGACCTCAGACAGTACGCGAACGTCCAGGTTAAAGCGCGCGTGGAGGCTCTTTGGGGTTTGCACGGCGAGCTTGCTGCGCTCCTTGATTACGTTGCCCACATAATACGGAAGGCCACAGTTGGCGAAGCTCACGTAGGGGCCGCGCTCAAGCAATACGATTTGTGCCTGCTCGTCGAGCCTCCGTGCACGCGTTGCCGCAGACGCGCCGCCCGCAACGCCGCCAACAATTACGATCTTGGTCATGGCATGCTCCTTCTTGTTGTGTTATTCGGTTACGAGGGGACCCCGCCAAGAGGAGATGCCCCCTATGTCGTGAACGTTTGCAAGGCCTGCTGACTTGAGCTGCTTAACTGCCAGGCGGCTTCGTGCCCCGCTTGCGCAGTGGATGTAGAGGGTCTTGTCGGAAAACTCGGTAACAACGCGCTCGATTTGGGTTATGGGTACGTTTATGGCACCCTCAATGTGGCCCATCTCATACTCTTGCTTGGTGCGCACGTCAAGTATGACGGCGTTGGGGTCTCGACGCGCTTCCTCAACAAGGGCATTGATGCCCTTGCCCACAAACTTGTTAAGCAGTCCCATATTCCATCCTTTCCCGCTATGGCATTGGAGAGGTGACGGCCGAAACAAGCCTTCATCCGTGCACAAATGGTAGCATAGCGGTAGGTGGACAGACGGAACGTGTCTACGGCGTCCGGAACTTGAACCATGCCTGTGGAAACAGGCGCATGAATCGTGTTGCCTGCGACCGCATGCTTCTGCGTCCGGTAAAAATAGCGTAAAGAGTATATTTAGATTCGTATTGTGCGGCAATCATTCCTTTGACGGGGCACGTGCACCGCGTTTTGGTGCACGTGAACCACTCTTCGGTGAAATCGGGTTCACGTGCACATAAATAATCGAAATAAAATCAGTACCAACTGGGGTTTTGTTGCGATTGCAGGAAGATCTTTGGGGCACGTGAACCAGAAGAACTCGTCTTTGGTTCACGTGCCCCAAAACGCGGTAAAAAATAGCATAATAAGTATTGATTTTGCAGCCACTATCTCTAAGCGTTATTCTTTTCTCCCTGAAGTCTTCTGGAACTGCGCGCCATCGTGCGCAACTTGCGATAACTAACGGGTTTGGGATGCTTCTTGCCTGCCAAGATGTCAAGAAGCTCTTGTAGCTCAGACTCCGTTGGCCATATACGCGTGTCCGCATTTAGGGAAAGGCGACGTGCGACCTCTCGCCCAATGTGGCCCATTTGAGCCGCGCTCTCAAGCTGCTCGTTAGCTATAAACCAAAGCTCATAATCCTCCTCGCGTGCGGCAAACCATCGTGCGTAGTCTGCACCGAGCTGCGTGCCATGCTCCTTGCCTTGGTATTCAAGGCCAAAATGCTCCTGTCTCCAGCATAGGTCGATGCGAATCGAATCATGCGGATAGAGCTTCTGGGCTTGAGCGGAAAGATCGACCTTATAATTCATAGTTGCCAAAGGAAGATTCATGCCATGTAGCTGAGGTGGTAAGCAGAGCGCAAGTTGGAGGGAGGTTTCGCCAGCTGAGGCCGCTCCTTCGCTGGTATATGTCATTGCGAGCCTTAACGTGTTAGTACCTCTTAGGTTGCCTGCTGTATGCATAAACTCGTTCAGTGAATCAAAGGTTACAAGAGGCGCGCGTTCTGCCTGTCCGTTCGGTGCACTCGCTTTGGGAGTCCAAGTACCCAAATAGCGCCCAAGCATTTGGCACAGATTTGCTTGATGTAGTTGGTTTGCCTGTTGCAAAAGCGTGAGCTCGGGGGATGTTACATAGAGACCGTCTCCCACTGAGTATACGTTGCCGGAAGGCATGTTACCGTTCCACACGCGACACGTGAGCGACGAGGCACGCCTGCGTTGTTTTGCATCGCCCACAAGAATCTCTAGCGGGTTGGGTAGTTGGTCCGCATATTTGTTCAAAACCTTCGCGGCATGGACAGGGTCTGCAGAAAAGGTGGAGAGGTCTGGTGATGCCGGCTCAAGTTCCATTCCGTTTTGAGCCGCGAGTTCCAGCATAGCGTCGGCAGAGAGCCCGCATAGACATATGCTCATGGTTCCCAGCCTTCAACGACCGAGGATGGTGTCAAACGAGAAGTAGACAAAAGCAAGGTGTAAGGGACATCCATCTTTATCTCCCGTTCTCTTTGGCTTGGAATGGGTGGCGATAAAGATTACCAGAGCATGCAAAGAATTGTAAGTTGTTAACCTAAGGCCGAGGTCCGCGAGGTTACAACCTGCCAAGAATGGCGGGGCCAAACACGCCGCCTCCAGCGAGCGACACGTTACTCTCGATGATGAGGTCGTTGATGCCGTGCTCGCTCACGAAGTCGGGGATGCTGCCCTCAAAGTACCGGAAGTCTGCCACCCATACCGTCGAGTAGCTGTCCACGAGCCAAGGCACGAAGAAGTCGCCAAACGAGTCCTTTATAACCAAGCAGGCCGATCCGTCGGTCACCTTGGGGTTCGAGATTTTCTCTAGCGGCTGGTCGCCCATGATAAACGCCATCGTCTTGCCCGTAACATCCCAGTCGGACGTGTCGGTGATTACGTTGAGCTCCTGCTCGCTTCCGTCGGTGTCGTACAGAATCATGTCGTTGGTTCCGTTTGGAATCCACGCCTCCACCTGATCGGGGTTCGCGGCCATTTGGGCATTGCTTAGCTCCGAGTAGAACGATCCAAGGAAGTCGCCAAAGTTCACGTGCTGCATGGCGTCGCGGCTCTCGGGCTTTATGCCCTTGGCCTCACAAAACGCCAGATAGCCGTAGTAGGCACCTAAGGAAGTCCAATGATGGTCGGTGCGGAAGTAGATGTACTCATCGGTGTGCTGCTGCAGCTGGCTTGCCGTGTCCACGCTACGCACGTTGTCGTTGTACAGGCTGTAGAAGTACTTAATCGCGTCAACTTGGTTGGTGCCGCCCAGGTCCTTTATCTCCTGCTCGCTGAGCATGATGCCCGACGAGTTGGGCACGACGACGGAGTACACCTGTGCTTTGCCTTCGAGGGTTTCGGCGGCCGCGTTGATGGCATCTGCATACTCCTCCACGGCGTCCTGCGAGAAGTAATAGATGTTGTACGCGGCGTCGCCCTTTACGTAGAGGCCATCGGTTATCTGGTCCTGAATGGCAGCCGCCATTTCCTCTGCGGCGGGTACCTCAACGTGTTCCCGCTCCTTCTTCTTCGTCGTTGTCGTCGTTTCGTTCTGCGCGGTCGAGTCGCTCTTGGTTGTGGTGTTGGCGGGTGGCAGTTCGTCTGCCTGCTTGGTGCCGCCTACCATCTGCGTGCCAGTCGTAATGCCATGAAGACCGTCGATGGCCTGGTCGGCCGCAACGAGCTGCTCGCGTACCGGATATGTGTCGCTATACCACAAGCCGAGGTCCGAGAAAAACGACCCGTCCCAAAAGCCCGACCACGAGAGCGTGGGAAAAGCCGTTAGGGTGCGACGCTCCACCTCCGAGGTGGTGGGGCGAGCAAAGAACAGCAGTCCCACAACGGCCGCAAGCGCAAGAATGACTCCCGACGCAACGACGCCGATCCTGCGCCCGCGAGCGATGGTGCGAGCACGTGCGCGTTGCTCGGGCGTGAGCTTGGACCGACGCCTCCGTCTGCGCGGCTGCTTTTGCGTGGTGGAGCGTTTTGCGTTTGGCATGATGGCCCTCTCGATGCGCTAGAACTGGAAGTAGATAAAGGGGTTGTAGCTCGCGCCCGCCAAGGCAATGGTGGAGAGCGCAAGCAGCAAAGGCGGAGTAACGGCGTCGAGCACGGTGACTGCGGTGCAAGCCCATTGGACGTTTCGTGCCCTAACGAGTAGGAACTGGCGAATAGCAGTGCCCAAGTTGGTACAGGCGATCACGCCCACAATAATGAGGAACACGTTCTGCATGAATACCGTATGCACCGAGAGGCTCCAAAAGCCACCGGGCGTGGCGCCAAACATGCCGGCAATAACGGTTGCGAGCTCCGAGAAGCTCTCAAAGCGGAAGAGCACCCAGCCAAAGTACACCGCAAGAAGCGCGCATGCATGACCCGCCACCTTGGGCAGGCGTCCGCGAATCACGAATCGCTCGAGCAGCAGAAGCACGAAGAAGTACAGGCCCCAAAGGATGTAGTTCCAACTGGCGCCGTGCCAAAGGCCGGTGAGGAACCACACCACCGCCATGTTGCGAACATAGCAAATGGTGGAGCAGCGGCTTCCGCCAAGCGGAATGTACACGTAGTCGCGGAAGAAGGACGAAAGCGAAATGTGCCAGCGACGCCAGAAGTCCTGAACGGAGGAGGCCATGTACGGGTGGTCAAAGTTCTCCAGATAATGGAAGCCGATCATGCGGCCAAGACCAATGGCCATGTCTGAGTAGGCAGAAAAGTCCAGATAAATCTGGAACATGTAGCACAGCATTCCCAGCCAGTACCCCGTTACGGCTTGGGCGGCAAGCGCGTCGCCGCCTATGGGCACGAGTGTGTCGGCCGCGCTGGCAAAGGCGTTGGCCAGTAGCGTCTTCTTGGCGAGGCCAACGCAAAAGCGCCGCACGCCGTAGTAGACTTCCGCCTTGCGGATCCTGCGGTGGTCTATCTCGCCCGCTACCGTCTCGTAGCGTACGATGGGACCGGCGATGCATTGATGGAAGAGAGACGAGTACAACAGGAGCTTCCAATAGGTGGGCTGCGCCTCAACATTGCCGCGATACACATCGCAAACGTAGCTAATGAGCTGGAAGGTGTAGAACGAGATACCTATGGGCAAAACGATGTTGGGAATGTCGTGTGGCACGCCAAAGATGCCCTGAACAATGCCCAATAGGAAGCCCGTGTACTTAAAGTAGGCGAGCAGGCCAAGCATGCCAACGCACATGGCCACAAGCGCCGCCTTGCGCTGCCCGGGTGATTTTGAGTGCTCGATTACGAGTGCGAGGAACCAGCAGAGGGCTGTTTCGCCTGCGAGCAAAAACACGTAAACGGGGCCGCCCCATGCATAGAAGATGAGCGACGAGATGAGCAGCACCTTGTTCTTGTGTTGTGCGGGGGCAAGTCGATACGCAAGCAAATGCAGCGCTAGGAACACAAAGAGAAACACGAAGCTAGAGAAGACCATGATAGTTCGATTCTGGAGCGGTTTGGTCAGTTAAATTCATAATAGCACTCGTTGGGTGTTTCTCCGTTTGGCATTTCTCCATCTGCCGACAGGAGGCAACCAGAGAGGGACAGTCCCCTTTTGGTTAATTCGCGAATTAACCAAAAGGGGACTGTCCCTCCCTGGTTAGCCGTTTTGAGAGAGTTCTTGTGCTGGGCGTGTTGAGGTTATGGCGTTTGTGGGGTAGTTCTCTGCAGAATTGCAGGTCGGGACACATGAGGCCCGCGCATATGCCATGGTTGATGTAGCACTTGTTGTCGAGGCAAGGAAGAGCTTATGAAAATGGCACGTGCGCTTTTGGCGCCGATGATCGTATGTATGGCGTTGGGATTCTCGCCCGTCGTGGCGCGGGCCGAGGAGTCCGTTGAGCTGGTTGTGGTTTCTGAGGACGACGCTGCGGTCGTTGAAGAGACGGCCGCGGAAGAGCAGTCGGTAGAGGAGTACGGTGACGACGCCCTTCAGGCGCAGGCCGAAGAGCCGGCAGAAGAGCAGTACCTCCAGGTGCAGTCCACCCCCATGACGCAGCAAACGTACTTTGCGCTTACGGATGCCTTTTTGGCAGACGCGCGGTGGAGCGACGGAACGTCTTGGGGCTGGCAAACGCCAAAAATCTCCAACTGGACTTCGTGGCAGTGCTATGCCTATGCCTGTGACTTTGCCAAGTATATGTATGGCGTGGACAACTACGAAGAGGGGGAGTACTTCGACGACATCTCCGAGGTGCGTACGGGCGACGTCATTCGTGCCGGCGGACACAGCTTCGTGGTGCTTGAGCGCAAGGGGAACTATCTGCGCACGTGCGAGGGAAATTACTCGGCGCGCGTGCGCGTGGCCGATCCGGGATACGAAATCTCGGGCAACGGTTTTATCCAACTGGGCGCCGGCAGAACCATAGCCTTTGAAAAGGGCTATCACTTTTACACGGGTGGCGCTACCACGCGGGCTGTGGCGGATGGTTCCGAGCCCGAGCTCGTCTCAATTGCAGACGCTCAGGTAAAGCTCAAGACCTCTTCGTGCGTCTACAACGGCAAGGCGCGCAAGCCAAAGGTCGCTGAGGTTACGTTGGGTGGTCGTGCGCTGGATGCGGGCGTTGACTACGAGGTTACGTATGACAACAACAAAAACGCTGGTACGGCTCATGTAGTGGTTACGGGCGTGGGTGCGTATACCGGCAGCGTTACCAAGAACTTCACCATACAGGCAAAGGACGTAAGCGAGCTTGAGGTGAGCGGTCTTAAGACACGCGCGTACACGGGCAAGGCCATAAAGCCCAAGCCGATCGTGACCGATGGAACGAAGACGTTGACGCTGGGGACGGACTATACCCTCTCGTACCAGCGCAACAAGAACGTGGGCACGGCTCGCGTTGTTGTTACGGGTATGGGCAATTACGCTGGTACACGCACGGCCACGTTCAAGATCAAGAAGGCCAAGAATCCGCTTGAGGCTTCCGTGCGCAAGTCTACCGTAACGGTCAACTACAGGGCCAATCGCGCTCGAACAGTGCGCAACATCACGGTTGCGGGTGCCCAAGGCGCGGTGACGTACGAGAAGGTCTCGGGTTCCAAGCGCGTGACCGTCAATGCCAAGACTGGCAAGATCACGGTGAAGAAGGGAACCAAGGCCGGGCGCTACAAGATTACGGTTCGCGTTCGCGCCGCCGGGAACGCAAACTATAAAGCCGCGACCGCTACCGTGAGCTTTAAGGTTGTGGTGAAATACACGCCCTATGATGTGTATCAACCTGTCTTGGCCCAGGCCACGCAGGGAACCGGCGTGTTTGCGAAGCAGTATCGCGCAAAGAGCAAGGGTCTGTGGAAGGCCCATCTTGGCTACGGCATCTACGACATCGACGCTAACGGCACCCCCGAGCTCATTGTTGAGGCGGGCACCACCACCGCCAACCTCCGCCGTTATGTGTTCACTATCGCCTCGAACAAGGTTGTGTTCATGGGGGAATATGCCAATAGTGGTATGGACGCAGGCGACGCCAAGGGGCAGCTCTACGCTTACGGTTCGAACAATACGTCGTGGTGGGTCTCGCGTGTGGACTTTGGCGACGGTGCTGCCGCGCTCGAGCAGGTAGGCAGTGGCGTTGTGTCACCAGACGAGCCGTCTTTGAGCGATTACCTTGCCGAACAGGGGCTGCAGCGCATGGAAATGAATGACGTTACCGACTATGCGGCATTGCTGAGCGCTCGCATTGGATAAAAGCTGGCGTCTGGTGTCTCTCGAGTGACCTTGCGCTAAAACGACCTCCTTTGGTGCCGTGAGTGGGCGTGGGCCTTTTTGGGCTGATGTACAATCTGAGGTGTTGGTAAGGCTCGTGTGTGGGAGGCACCTCATGTCTGTATGCCCAAATTGCGGTCGCTCAGTAAATGACAACGCGAAGTTCTGTGAGCACTGTGGCCGCAAGCTCTCCAAAAAGGAGGGGGTACGTGCGGGGTCGGGACAAAAGATCCTCGTTGTTGCTGTCGTCGTCCTTGCCATCGTCGCAATAGCGTTGGGTGCTATGGTCGCCACGCGAAGCGACCCGCGCAATGACGCCAATGCCGTTGCGCAAAACGTTGCAAGCACAACGACCAGTGAATCGGCGACAGCCAAAGCGGAGGTGCCGACCGTCCCACAGGTCAGCTACACGTGGTCGCACGAGAGCTCGGGTGGAGAAGACAGCGCCTCAACCGACATTTGGTATCCGGTGTTTTCCACAGACGCCGGCAATACCGCAGCAACTGACGCCATAAACGCAGACGTCCAGCAGCAGGTGCAGACTGCTCGCGACAGCTTAGCCAGCTGGAAGCCGTGGGCTTACGTATGTTTGTATCCCGAGGTGACGCTCGTAAACGACGAGTACGTGGCCGTTCATTACTTTCATGTGTACGACGCGGGAACCACCGGCACGCTCTCCATTGCAGGTGAGGGCGCGCTCTATTCCCTGGCTGACGGCGGCAAGGAGGTAAGTCCCGCCGTAATGATCGGCCATACCGACGAAGAGCTGCGCAACATTGCCAACGAGGCCGTTGAGTACTCCGGAGTGCGCGGCCAGGCCATCTACCAAAACGACCTCGCGCAGATGCTCAGCGAAGGCACCGCCGGTTACGTGGTGCTCTCGGACGGAATCTATGTGTACCTGAGGGGAGCGGACGCATCGAACAGGTCAAGCCAGTCCTTCCACCTCGTGCGCGTGTGCGACTATTGGGGCAACGCCCTGGAGACGCCCGTCGTCATCGACCTTGCTTCCAACCAGCAGCTCTCGTATTATCGCGACCTCAAGCGCGATGGTACGACTAGCAACGCGGCCGGAGGAAACGCCGGGCGATAGTATTGACGGGTCGCGGGCTGTAGCCCAGCGGCGAGGCGAGCAAGTATTCGCGGGTGTGAATCTTTTTGCCCCGTGGCTGTACGATGCCGAAGTACCCTACGAGGAGTCGTAGTATGACCAAGAGGCTCTTGCCTCAACGAGCGCGATAGTCCTAACGCAAGTTTTTGGCCGTTTTTTGGCGTTAGAATCCCACATTGACCGCTAACGTCGGAAAACTGACGTTAGCGGTCGCTAGGTCGTCATTGGCGTGCAAAGAAGACGAGTCACAATGAACATGTCGTGCGTGGCGGGGGATTGCGCTGGCGTTACGATACTATGGTGAGACTAACGCAGGCATAACGACGGGAGCAATGCATGGCCGAGTTTATCTACCAGATGTACAAGGTGCGCAAGGCGCATGGCGACAAGGTGATACTGGATGACGTTACCATGGGGTTCTACCCAGGGGCAAAAATCGGCGTGGTGGGTCCCAACGGCATGGGCAAGTCCACGCTGCTCAAGATCATGGCGGGCATGGAGGACATCTCCAACGGTGACGCCATGCTGAGCCCCGGTTACACCGTTGGCCTGCTCCAGCAGGAGCCGCCGCTCGAGGAGGACAAGACCGTTCGCGAGAACATCGAACTCGCCTTTGGCGACGTGCTCGCCAAGATCGCGCGCTACAACGAGATTAGCGAGGAGATGGCGGACCCAGACGCGGACTTCGATGCGCTCATGACCGAAATGGGCGAGTTGCAGGATGCCATCGATGCAGCCAACGGCTGGGACTTGGACTCGCAGCTGAGCCAAGCCATGGATGCGCTGCAGTGCCCCGACCCAGACAGTCCGGTAACGGTGCTCAGTGGTGGTGAGCGCCGCCGTGTGGCCCTCTGCCGTTTGTTGCTTGAGGCGCCGGACCTCCTGTTGCTCGACGAGCCTACCAACCACCTCGACGCCGAGTCGGTGTTGTGGCTCGAGCAGTTCCTGCATCGTTATCCCGGTGCGGTGCTGGCCGTTACGCACGATCGCTACTTCCTCGACAACGTGGCCGAGTGGATTTGCGAGGTGGATCGCGGCACGCTCTACCCCTACAAGGGCAATTACTCCACGTACTTGGAGACCAAGGCGGCCCGTATGGAGGCCGAGAGCCAGCAGAACGCCAAGCGCGCCAAGAAGCTCAAGGCAGAGCTGGCGTGGGTGCGCAGTGGTGCCAAGGCTCGTCAGGCAAAGGGCAAGGCGCGTCTTGCCCGCTACGAGCAGATGGCTGCGGAGGCGGCGGCTGGCAAGAAGCTGGACTTCTCCGAGATTCAAATACCCATGGGTCCGCGACTGGGCACCAAGGTGCTCGAGGCGGAGCACCTGTGCAAGTCGTTTGGCGATCGCGTGCTCATAAACGACCTTACCTTTAGTCTTCCGCGCAACGGCATCGTGGGCGTGATTGGCCCCAACGGCGTGGGTAAGACTACGCTGTTCAAGACCATCGTTGGCCAGGAGGAACCCACCAGCGGCACCCTTGAGCTGGGCGAATCGGTAAAGCTAAGCTACGTGGACCAAACGCGTGCCGGCCTCGATCCCAACAAGACCATTTGGGAGGTCGTGAGCGATGGAAACGACTTCATACAGGTGGGAGACACCGAGGTGCCCAGTCGCGCCTACGTGGCGAGCTTTGGCTTCAAGGGTACGGACCAGCAAAAGAAGGCTGGCGTGCTGAGCGGTGGCGAGCGCAATCGCCTTAACCTTGCGCTCACGCTGCGACAGGGCGGCAACCTGCTGCTGCTCGACGAGCCCACCAACGACCTCGACACCGAGACACTCGAGTCCCTTGAGGAAGCGCTCGAGCGCTTCCCCGGTTGCTCGGTGGTGGTGAGCCACGACCGCTGGTTCTTGGACCGCGTGGCTACCCATATCCTTGCGTGGGAAGGCACCGACGACGATCCGGGTCACTGGTTCTGGTTCGAGGGCAACTTCGAGGCGTACCAGGCCAATCGAGAGGCGCGCCTTGGACCGGAGGCCTCCAAGCCACACCGTCTGCACCGCAAGCTCACGCGGGACTAAGCAATATAAGGTACGTCAGGAAGGAGACGGGAAAATGAAGAACGCTAGGCAGAGTTTGGGGAAGGCAATCGCAGCCGTCGCACTGGCGCTGCTCATGGTCGTGCAGTGCGCGCCCGCGGTGGCGCTCGCGCGGCAGGACGGCGACCAAGCGGTGCTCACCATCCAGTCGTCTAAGAGCGTCGTTAAGGGCAAGGGCTGGAAGCTCACCCTGCCCAAGTACTGGCGCGGCAAGGTGAAGATCACGAAGTCCGGAACGACGACCTACATCACGTCGAAGCAGGGCAAGACGTTGGCGTATATCTCCGCGGTGGACTCCGGGCTGGTGAAGACGTTAACGAAGAGCGGGTATAGCCATTACGTTGGCAAGAAGGTTAGGCTCAAGAACGGCAGTAAGGCTAAGATATACCAACCCGCGCAGGGAACGGACAGCTTCTTCGCGAAGATTGGCAAGGGCAAGTACATCATGGTCTCTGCATGGGATCCCAGAGGGGGCGACGGTGCGAGCAGCTCGACGCTCAAGCACATGGCCAAGATGCAAAGCTTTGGCAAATCGTCCAAGTACACCAACAGCACGCCGGTCACCTGCCTCAAGGGCATCGCAAAGAGGCTGTCGTACTAGCACCTAACACGTGCGTCCCGTAACAACGACCGCAAAAGGGGGTCTCCCTTTGCGGTCGTTTGTTTTGGGCGAAACGGGCACTCCTTGAATGGCACGCCTTACATCGAGTGAAGAAGGTGACGTTCCATTCCTAAATCTTCTTCGGTATACGAAAAAGAAATGTTATTAACTTTTACGTAAACCGAAGAAGATTGGAAAAGAATGTACGAACAGCTCGTGAGCGAGTATCTGGATCTGGAGCTTCCGCCTGTTACAGAGCGCGATCTTGGAGGTTTGCGGTTGCCAAGTCCGGCAATGCACAATCCCGTTTTGAGCATCATCGGGGTACGACGATGCGGCAAGACCTTTGCGTTATATCAGCTTATCAACGAGTTGCTTGCCGCTGGTGTCCCACGCGATCGCGTGCTGTACTTCGATTTTGATGACGACCGGTTGGACTTGGACTCTCCCACGTGTGCACGTGACGTGCTCGATGCGTACTACGACCTCGTCCCGACCGCTCGCGAGGGATGCTACCTGTTTTTGGACGAGATACAGGAGGTCGTTGGCTGGCAGGCCTTTGTGCGAAATGTGTCGGAGCACTGCAAGGTAACGGTCGTTCTCTCTGGATCCTCCTCCAAGCTCCTCTCGACCGACATCCCTACGGAGCTTCGCGGGCGTTCTCTTACGCATCGCATGTGGCCGCTGAGCTTCGCAGAGTATTGCCGTTTTCACGGGGTCGACATGTTCTCTCGAAACGGAACGTATACCTCGCGTGTCGCTAGCGAACTGGCACATGCCTTTTCGGGGTATCTGGTGCAAGGCGGTTTTCCCGCCGTTCAGGTGCTCTCGCCCCTTCAAAGGACACAGATGCTGCAGGCATACGCCGAGCAAATCGTGACAAAGGACGTAATCGAGCGTTTTGGCACGGTGCAATTCCGTGTCGCGCGTAGGCTGGCGCGTACGGCATTGCGCTCCACAGGCCTCTCGTTCTCGGTCAACAAACAGGTGAAGAACCTCAGGAGTATGGGTATATCGGTCTCGACAGAAAAGGCGTATGCCCTTATGGACGATTTGGAAGACGCTCATCTGGTCTTTTGGGTGGGGGACTACACGCTCTCGGTCCGAGACAACCCCCGAACAGTGAGAAAAGCGTATGCGGTCGATCCTGGTCTTGCATTGTCGGTAACACCTGCGAGTCATTTGGACGTTGGGCAACGGCTCGAGACCGTTGTGTTTTTGGAGCTCATGCGTCGGTACAGCATGGACCGGGATGGCGTCATCGCGAGCTATCACGCCCCCGACTGCCCGAAGGTTGACTTTGTGGTGGGGGATGTGGAACTCGAGGAGCAGTATCAGCTCATCCAAGTGTGCGAGGATATTGGCGACCCGCAGGGTAGTCGGGAGCAGCGCGGCAGATACAAGAGGGAGGTAGGAAGCTTGGAGGCTGCGATGCGTCGCTGCGGACTCGAATGCGGGACCATCGTGACGCTTCGCGACCAGAGAACCTTGGTCGTGGATGCAGGAAGGATAGAACTTGTACCTGCATGGAAGTGGTGTCTATGTGACGCTTTACCTCGCCGGAGCTTAATCTAATCATAATCTTTGCGGTGCCTTGGGTTAATGCGCGTGGTCCATTCTATACTCAAGGTAACGCACAGAAGGAGGGCATCATGGAGAAGCTCGACAAGGTAGAGAAGGTACGCGAGAAGACGGGCGTTTCGTACGAAGAGGCTCGCATGGCACTGGAGCAGTGCGACTACGACGTGCTTGATGCCATTGTGCTGCTGGAGCGGCAGGGAAAGACGCAAAAGCAATCGGCCCATCACACCACAGATGCCTCACAGGTGCCCATGTCTACGGACATGATGCGTGCGCAGCAGGCGTATGAGAAGTCCAGCAGGAAGTCGCGCTTTAGCGAGGTTTTTGAGCGCGTCCTGGAGCAGTTCAAGAAGTTGTGCGCTCGAGGGCTCGAGGTTTCGTTCGTGGTGTTTCGCCACGACGAGAGGCTCCTGTCCATCCCCGTGCTCCTACTGGTGATACTGGCCCTGTTCCTGCTCCCGGCCGTTGTGCCGCTGCTCATAGTGGGCCTGTTCTTTGGGTTTAAGTACCAGTTTGAGGGGCTCAAGCACTCCTCGGTGAGCGTGAATGATGTTATGGGCAAGGCGGCAGACGCTGCCGAGTCATTTGCGCGCGACGTGACGGGCGACAAATAGCAAGGAACGCAGGAGGTCGTTGTGAGCAGCATTCTTATTGTGGAAGACGAACAGAAGCTGGCCCGCTTTGTGGAGCTCGAGCTTGCGCACGAGGGCTACGAGGTTACCAAGGCACTTGATGGCCGAACGGGCGCGGACCTGGCTCTTTCTGGGAACTACGATTTGGTGCTGCTCGATCTCATGCTCCCTGGCCTTTCCGGCATGGAAGTGCTCAGGCGCATCCGCCGCGAAAAGGACACGCCGGTTATAGTGCTCACGGCGCGCGATGCGGTAATGGACAAGGTGGCAGGCTTGGACGCGGGTGCCGATGACTACGTGACCAAGCCGTTTGCCATCGAGGAGCTCTTGGCACGCATTCGAACGGCACTCAAGCGAAGAGGCCCGAGCGCTCAGGCTCCCGTTGCGGCGGAGACGATCTTGCGCTCGGGCATCGTCTCGCTCTATGTGGAGCGTCACGAGGTGATGGTGGGCAACGAACGCGTGTCGCTTACGCAGCGCGAGTTTCTTATTCTGCAAGCGCTCATGCAAAACGTGAACATCGTAATGTCGCGGGATCGCTTGGCCCAGATTGCCCTGGGATACGAGTTCGTGGGCAACTCAAACGTGGTGGACGTGCATGTGCGGCACCTCCGCGCAAAGATTGACGACGCCTTTGGCATTACGCTCATTCGTACGGTCCGTGGGGTTGGCTATGTGGTTAGGGGTGACAATTCGTGAGTAAGCCCGCTCGCACCACCTCAATTGCCAGAAGCATTGTGAGGAGCTATTGGTGGCGCAGGCTCGTGAGCTATGCGCTCGTCAACGCACTCATAGCCGTAACCATCATTTGGTGCTTTTCGGCGCAATGCGCAGGCCTTGCCCAAAAGCGCGGGCTTCCTGCGGGGAGCGTGGTCGTTCGCGACGGTTACTCCCTCGTCACGCGTGTGGGTTACGAGATACCCCAGCCTGGGGGAGACAATCTTTGGTTCCCCTTGGTGGACTACGTGGAGCCCATGGTGCCAATACTTGTGGTGGTATGTGCCGCGGAGGTAATAGGCCTCGCTGCGCTGCCGTTCTCCACGCGCAGGGTGCGTCGCCGTTTGCAGCCGCTCAACGACCTGGCCATTACGGCCGAGGAGCTGGGCAACATGGCCTCCTACGACCAACACAAGATGGAAAGCCTTGAGGAGGCCATCCAATCCGCCAGCGTTGACTCGCCGCATGTGTCTACCGGCAACAAGGACCTTGAGTCTATTGAGGTTGCCCTCAATGGGTTGCTGCGCCAAATGCAGGAGGCCAAGCTCCAGCAGATGCGCTTTGTCTCGGACGCGAGTCACGAGCTGCGAACGCCCATCTCGGTTATTCAGGGCTACGTGAACATGCTGGATCGTTGGGGGAAGTCCGACGAGGAGGTGCTCGAGGAGTCCATTCGCGCACTCAAGGCGGAATCCCAACATATGCAGGAGCTCGTTGAGCAGCTGCTGTTCTTGGCAAGAGGCGATTCTGGGCGCAATACGCTGCAGCGGGAGCAGCTAAACGTGGCCGAGATTCTGAGCCAAGTGTGGGAGGAGTCCCGCATGGTGGACGAGAACCATGCGTATGTGCTCTCGCTTGCCGAAGGCGCTGTGCGGGACGCCCGTTACGAGGTGGTGGGCGACGTGGCCATGCTCAAGCAGGCCATGCGCATTTTGGTGGCGAATGCGGGCGCTTACTCAGCAGCGCACACCACCATTACCCTCGCCGCCGGCTTTGGCGACGACTTTGTGTCGTTTAGCGTGGAGGACGAGGGCGTGGGCATGTCGCAGCAGGATGCCGCCCACGTATTCGAGCGCTTCTATCGAGCAGACACGGCGCGCGAAGTGCGCGAGAACGGCACTGGCTTGGGCCTATCCATTGCACAATGGATAGTAAGCGCCCACGAGGGCCGCATAGAGGTCCTCTCGCGCGAAGAGGTTGGGACACGCTTTACGGTTTTTGTCCCTAAGGAGCGCTCGTCTTCAATTTAGCCGTCGCTGTGGTTGAGCGTCCCAAAATCGTATATAACTAAATGTGCGTTTAAATGGGTCTCTTTGCGCGAAGCGTGTCGCGTTTGAAGAGGGGAGCACGTAATGGACAAGTCCTCCGGATCAATATTCAACAAGCAGGCTGCGGAGAAGCTGCGCAGTCCTGATGACTTGGACAAGTACGTCCAAGTGATTAACCCAAGCGTCTGGATGGTTCTTCTGTCGTGCCTGCTGTTTGTGTTTGCGCTGCTTGCGTGGGGCATTCTTGGCACGGTGTCCACAAACATCACTGCTACAGGAGCGATTCTGGACGCAGGGTCAGCAGACGACGGCGAGGTTACCTGCTTTATCTCCGACAAGGACGTTGGTTCTGTTGATATTGGAGATGAGGCCAGGGTAGAGGGCGAGCTTATGAGCGTTGTTGCCATCGAGGAGAATCCATTGTCTGCGGTGGAGGCAAAGAGGCTCATCAAGAGCGACTATTTGGCGAGCACGCTCGTAAAAAGTGACTGGGTCTATCGTGTGACGCTTGCTGGCGACACCTCCGAAATCTCACCAGAAAAGGCGATTCCCGTAAAGATCACCGTGGAGCGGGTGGCACCCATCTCCCTCATACTCAGGAATAGGGAGTAGCACCATGGGAAAGGTCGCCAAGGTTCCCCAAATCATGCAAATGGAGGCGCTGGAATGCGGCGCAGCCTGCCTTACGATGATACTCGCCTATTACGGAAGGTGGGAGCCGCTCGAGAAGCTACGTGTTGACTGTGGCGTTTCTCGTGACGGGTCCAAGGCGGTAAACATACTCAAGGCGGCCCGCAGCTACGGCCTTGCTGCCAAAGGCATGACGTATTCCGCTGAGGCATTGCGTGCGAAGGGGGCGTTCCCCTGTATCATTTTTTGGAACTTCAATCACTTTGTGGTTCTGAACGGCTTTAAGGGCAAGTACGCCGTAATAAACGATCCTGCCCGCGGTACGGTTAAGATACCGTTTGAGGAATTCGCAGACAGCTTTACTGGCATTGTGCTCGTGTTCGAGAAAACCGACGCATTCGAGGAGGGCGGCAAGAAGCCCGAGACGATTAAGTATGCACGAAAGCGGCTCGAAGGACTTGGTGGCCCAATCGCATTCGTTATGCTCACCGCGGCCATAACGTCGCTGATTGCCATTGTGAACACCTCCCTTGGCCAAGTGTTCATGGATCGCATTCTGACGGAAAGAGATACTGAGTGGCTCGTGCCGCTTACGACACTTATGCTTGCGCTCGCAATCGTAACGGGCATCGTCTCCGCGCTCAATGCCGTGTACCTCGTACGCATCCAGGGCAAGATAGCCGTGGTGTCCTCATCGCGCTTTATGCGCCACCTGTTGCATCTTCCCGCGGGATTCTATTCACAGCGTATGGTGGGAGACCTGCAGCAGCGACAGTCTGCCAACGAAACCATCGCGTTTTCGCTTGTTTCCCAGCTGGCTCCGGTCCTCATCAACATTGTTATGCTGGTGCTGTACCTCATCATCATGATTCAATACAGCATCTTGCTAACGGCCGTTGGGCTGCTTACGGCTGCCGTCAACATCTTCTTGGCGCGTTATATTTCCAACAAGCGCGTTAACATTGCCCGTGCCTCGGCGATTAGCGCGGGCAAGCTCTATGGCACCACCGTGAGCGGCGTGGAGATGATCGAGACGATTAAGGCGTCTGGCGCCGAGAATGGATTCTTTGGCAGGTGGGCAGGCTACCAGGCGGGCGTTAACGAGGCGACGGTTCGCACGACGCTCCTCAACGAGTATTTGGGCGCCATCCCCGCGCTCGTTGTTCAAATCGCGAATATCGCAGTGCTTATCTTGGGAATCTGGCTCATTGTTGTGGGTGCGTTTACGCCGGGAGCCCTGCTCGCGTTCACGGGCTTTCTCTCCTCGTTTATGGCGCCCATGGACGAATTGATCAACCTGGGGCAAACGGTCCAAGAAATGCAAACGCAAATGGAGCGCGTCGAGGACGTCATGCGCTATGAGGTGGACGTTCCCGAGGACCCACAGGAGCCCATCGACGTCTCGTCTCTTGAACGAGAGAAGCTCCGCGGCAAGGTGGACCTGGACGACGTGACGTTTGGCTATTCTCCGCTTGAGCCACCGCTTATTCAAAACTTCAACCTGCATATTGAGCCTGGCAAGTGGGTGGCCCTTGTGGGCGGGTCGGGATGCGGCAAGTCCACCATCGCAAAGCTTGTGAGCGGACTCTACAAGCCATGGTCGGGTGAGGTGAGGTTTGACGACACCCTCCTCGAGGACGTTCCGCGTCCAATACTGCGCGGCTCCCTTGCTGTTGTTGACCAAGACATCGTTACGTTTGACGACACGGTGTCGGCAAACATCAAGCTGTGGGATGAGTCCATAGAGGACTACGAATCCATAATCGCCTGTCGCGACGCCGACATCCACGAGGTTGTGATGGGGCGTGAGGGCGGCTACAACAGCAGAATCCTTCCTGGTGGGTGCAACTACTCGGGTGGGCAGTTGCAGCGCATTGAGATTGCCCGTGTGCTTGCGCAAGACCCCACGATCATTATTCTGGACGAGGCAACGAGTGCGCTTGACGCCAAGTCCGAGGCAAACGTAATAAGGAGAATCCGCGATCGGGGCATAACATGCATCGTGGTGGCGCATCGACTCTCGACCATACGAGACTGTGACGAAATCATCGTGCTCGACAATGGCCTGGTAGTTGAGCGAGGCACGCATACTGAGCTAATGGCTGCGGATGGCGCATATGCCGAGCTCGTAAGGAATGATTAGTATGAATTGGCTTGAATCGCAAATCGAGACGCGCACCAGAAAGGACCTGGAGCGTACTGAACGTGCGTATGCCAAGCTCGCTGCGAGCGTGGGAAACTCCAAACAAGCGCCTCTGGTTTCCGAAGACGACATAGAGCAAATCGATAATGCCGTGAGGGTGTGCCTGAAGCACTGTGGCGTACAGGCTGGCGAGGTGCCGCCAAGCGTAAAGAACGTTGAGGAGCGGGTTGACTGGCTTTGTAGGCCAACGGGAACCATGCGTCGAAAGGTACGTCTTACCGAAGGCTGGCAAAATCGTGCGTTTGGCGCCATGCTCGGCAGCTTGGATACAGGCGAACCAATCGCCTTGATACCGCGCGGCGTGCGAGGCTACTATTATCGTCAGCCTGGAACGAGCCGAAAAATACGGGTAACTCGCGAGGTTGCCAAGCACGTTACCGAGGACGCGGAGCTGTTCTACAAGCCGTTTCCTGCCGAGGAGATGGGGATAAGAAGCCTCATACTCTTTATTCTTCGCGTTTTTGATCGAAACGACTATCTTTTGGTGATTGGGGCGTCACTTGCCGTAACGCTCATGGGGCTTGTACCCGCGTGGGCGAATCGGGTGGCATTTGGCATCGTGGTGCCTTCTGGGCAGGCCAGCCTAATCCTGCCCATAGGATTAATGCTCTTGGGCGTAGCAGTCTCCACCTCGCTTATGGGCATATGTCGCAACCTGCTCATGCAGCGCATCTCAACAAAGCTCGACATCGTTGCCGAAGCAGCGACGTTCTCTCGTGTTCTTGCCTTGCCCACGTCGTTCTTCAAGCAGTATTCGTCGGGCGATCTAGGCAGCCGCATATCTTCTGTAACGATGCTGTCGATGCAGCTCACCACCATAGCGCTTGGGTCTGCGCTCTCTGCAAGCCTTTCGCTGGTCTACATTCTGCAGATTAGCATCTTCGCGCCTCAACTCGCCATACCAGCGCTTTTGGTCTGCATTACGCAGGCGGTGCTCACTGTGATCGTCACACAAATGAACATTAGGTATGAGCAAGTTGCCATGGAAACCTCAACGAAGCTTTCCGGTACGGTTACCGCGTTGCTCAACGGCATACAGAAGATCAAGCTGGCCGGTGCTGAGGATCGCGCCTTTGCCAAGTGGGCGGACGGATACGCAAAATACGCCCAAGCCGAATACAATCGCCCCAACGTGTTGCGCACGCTGCCTTCACTTGTAATGTTCACAGGGCTTATTGGCAACATTACCATCTACTATTTGGCCGGAACAACCGGCGTGTCTGTGGCAGACTACATGGCCTTTAACACCTCTTACGGTCAGGTGACGGGAGCCATAATGGCATTGGCGGGCATTGCTGGCCAACTAGCCCAGATTAGACCGCTGCTGGACGTGGTGCGCCCCATCCTCGAGGCGTTTCCGGAGACATCGGAGGACAAGCCCTCGGTTGAGTCGCTTTCCGGAAGCGTTGAGATGTCCGATGTGTCCTTCCGGTACGACGAGAACGCTCCCTATGTGCTCGAAGGTCTTTCGCTCAGGATTAAGCCGGGGGAGTATGTGGCGCTGGTGGGGGAATCTGGTAGCGGAAAGTCGACCATTCTGCGATTGATGCTTGGCTTCGAGAAGCCAGAGCTTGGTGCCATTTTCTATGGACGCTACGACGTGCAAAAGGTGGACCTTAGGTCGCTGCGCCAGCACATAGGTGTGGTTATGCAAAACGGAAGCCTGTTCATGGGCGATCTGTTCTCGAACATCACCATCTCTTCGCCCAGCGCCACGCTCGATGACGCTTGGGAGGCAGCCGAGATTGCTGGCATGGCTGACGACATTAACAATATGCCCATGGGTATGCAAACACTCGTGACTGAGGGCGGCGGAGGTATCTCTGGCGGTCAGCGACAGCGCATTCTTATTGCTCGTGCCGTATGTAGCAAACCTCGCATTCTTATGATGGATGAGGCTACGAGCGCGTTGGACAACAAGACGCAGAAGCACGTAATAGACTCACTGGACTCATTGAAGTGCACGCGTGTTGTGGTGGCGCACCGTCTTTCCACCGTTAAGCATTGCGATCGCATACTTGTAATTGACGAAGGAAAGGTCGCCGAAGAGGGCACTTACGAGGAGCTGATGAAGAAGGGCGGCATCTTTTCCAAGCTCGTAGAGCGTCAGCGACTCGACGAAGAGGCATAGCATTTGGGTCGGTCGCTTTGGCTTTGAACCGAGATGCCCAAAGAGACGTTCATATACGGCAGGGGTGCAAAGCGGTTACTCCGTCGTTCGCATCTTGTTGAAAAGGGGTTGTTATGGAGCGTGCAAGTGGAATCATCCTCCCCCTGTTTTCGCTTCCGTCGCCATATGGTGTGGGGACGATGGGCCAAGCGGCGCGAGACTTCGTGGACTTTCTTGCCGACGCCGGGCAATCGTGGTGGCAGGTTCTGCCCGTTGGTCCTACGAGCTATGGCGACTCTCCGTACCAGAGCCCGTCGGCGTTTGCCGGGAATCCGTACTTCATAGACCTTGACCTCCTTGTTGCCGATGGATTGCTCACCAAGGCTGAGGTGGAGGCTCATGAGTGGGGCAGCGATCCCGCCCGTGTGGACTATGAGGCGTTGTACAGGAATCGTCTGGACCTCTTGCGTCTTGCCTGTGAGCGGGGTTGGGAGCGCGATTTGGCTGCCGTGCAGGCATTCGCACGCAACAACGAGGACTGGCTCGGTGACTATACGCTGTTTATGACGCTAAAGCGACACTTCGACATGGCGGCGTGGTACACGTGGCCCGACGTCGACGTTCGTCTTCATCGTCATGATGCCTGCCGTCGCTATGAACACGAGCTGGACGATGACGTCCGGCTGTTCACCTACGTGCAGTACCTGTTCTTTAGTCAGTGGGAGAGCCTGCGCGCGTATGCGCACAGCCGCAACGTGCGTATCTTTGGCGACATGCCCATATACGTTGCCTTGGACTCGGCGGACGTGTGGGCCCATCCCGAGAACTATCAATTGGATGAACGCAACAATCCGGTTGAGGTGGCTGGGGTTCCACCCGATTACTTTAGCAGTGACGGGCAACTGTGGGGCAACCCCTTGTATGACTATGAGGCCATGGAGCGCACGGGCTACGACTGGTGGCAGCGTCGCATACGCGCGGCGGGGCGCTTGTACGACATGGTGCGCATCGATCACTTCCGCGGCTTTGCCCGGTACTGGTCGGTGCCTGCAGATGCGACGACGGCAAAGGATGGACACTGGGTAGACGGGCCCGGCATTGGGCTCATAGAGGCGCTGAGACGGAACAATCCGCAGGTGGACCTTGTTGCCGAGGACTTGGGGACGCCGACGCCCGAAGTCATGGAGCTGCTCTTGGCGTCTGGCTTGCCGGGCATGAAGGTGCTTCAGTTCGCCTTTGACGGCCGTGAGGATAACGAGCACATTCCGCATGGCATCCCCACGAACTGCGTGTGCTATACCGGCACACACGACAACGCCCCGCTCGGCGCATGGTTTGTCGAGGAAAGCGCGGAGAGCATTGACTTGGCGCGTCGCTACATGGGCCTTTCCAATGAGGAGGGGCTTGTGCGAGGCATGGTGCGTGAGGGCATGAAAAGCCCGGCCGTACTCTTCTTTGCGCAGATGCAAGACTATTTGAAGCTCGGCTCGGCCTCGCGCGTCAATACGCCCGGAACGATTGACGGCAACTGGAGATGGCGTTTGCAGGAGGGACAGCTCACCCACGACCTCGCACGAAGGATTGCCGACATGACAAGGCTGTATGGCAGGCGTGCCGGTCGGTGAGTCTCCCAATTTCGCCGGGCCCGATTTCTGGCGTGAGCTCTTCTCGCGTGGGGCCAAAACGCGCATGCGCACTTCTCGCGTGGGGCCAAACGCGCATGCGCACAAAAGTGGCCTATCACTGGCTGCTAGGGGATGGGTTCTTCGTGCCGTATTGACCACGTGGGATTGCGCGAAGTGTCTGCCGGGCGTGCGTCTGGGGCACCGAGCCTCATCAGCCGGCCGGTCCAGCAGAGAATTACGCACAATTCGGCGCATTGTGCGTAATGCGTGCCACCGGTAACAGTTACAAGTGGTTGCTGGTCAATCGTTTTGCCCCTGTCTGGAATGGTCCAGACATAATGGTATGGTTATGGAACTGGCTCTGGCGGAAGGAGATCTCCATGATTAAGCTTGCTCTTTCGGATATGGACAACACGCTCATTCCCTTTGGGCGGGAACGCGTCTCTCCGCGAACCGTCAACGCGATTCATGCTTGCCAGGAACAGGGTGTGGACTTTGGCCCGACCACCGGGCGCGATCGCTCCGAACTCGCGGGCTTCTTTGGCGGGGACCGCAGCTGCTACAACACGGCGGTGGCGGTGAACGGCCAGAAGGTGTACTACCTACGCTCCCTTGTCTTCGAGAGAAACCTCGATGACGCGCCCTTGCGTCAGGTGGCCCAGATGGTGGCAAAAAGGCCTGGCTGCGCTTTCGTTACCTATCGTTCCGACGGGCTCGGTGATTGGATTGGGGTGTCTAAGGAAGAGATGGGTTCCATGTACGACCGCGCGTTTATGGCGGGAGGCATGTGGCACGAGACACTGCCCGTCTACCCCGTGGCCAAGGCAGGCATCATTTGCCTCGCTGGCGATGAGGCGCTCGCTGACTTACAGGCCGAGCTGCAGTCATCCTTCCCGATGTTCGATTTCTTGAACACGGTAAGCAACTGGATGGACGTGTCTATCCGCGGATGGAGCAAGGTTGAGGGAATCAAGCAGCTCATCAAGACGCTTAGGCTCTCGCTCGACGAGGTTTGTGTGTTTGGAGATGCCGATAACGACCTCTCGATGCTGGAGTACATTCCCAACTCCTGCGCCGTGGCCAACGCCAACGAATCGGCCACACGTGCCGCACGCTGGCATGTGGGCGCTTCGGCTGAGGACGGCGTTGCCATCGCCCTCGAGCAGATCGCCGAAGCGGCACGGCTGTGCAATGAGCGTGGCACCGAGGACATACTGCCCGCCTTTATGTGCGTCTAGCAGGCAATACGTTGACGCCATACGCATGATCACCAGAACCCCGCAGTATCGGGAGCTGATAGAAAACGCCGACCCGTACGAGGTGTGGCCATGATTCTAGTAATACTGCTCTTTGCACTCATATTCAGTCCGCTGATACTTCCGCTGATGATTATATGGGAAGCCATCAAAGCGATACGCAAGCTGCATTGACCAGCCTAAGGTCCCGCGCGAGCGGGACCGGAAGCAAGGTGACACGATAATAAAAAAGGCCAGAGCGCGAAGCCCTGACCTCGGAGAATCACTGGTGGCTGGGAAGGGAGTCGAACCCCTGACACAGGGATTTTCAGAACTTCGATACGACAAAACCGCAGGTAAACGGTTGGAATATATGGAACATATACCCTGCTTTATCTGGCATAACGTGTACTTGTGAGAATCACGGGAATGCTGTACTGTGTCCTTGTGGTGCTAGTTTGGTGCTAGCGTGTGGTGCCAATTCGGACGGAGGCAAAGAGATGGCGGCAAAGTACACAAGCTCAATGTTGCGGGAGGTAAAGGGCAAGGACGGCAAGCGCAGGGCGTGGAAGGGCGTTTTGAAGTACAAGGATGCAGACGGCAAATGGAAGCAGACCGCAAAGACGTTTGGTGCCGAGGTTCGCACCAAGACACAGGCAACCAAGGCTTTGCACATCTGGCATGATGAGATGAACGCAGAGGCGGCAAAGCCTGAGCAAGCCAAG
Source organism: Atopobiaceae bacterium (assembly GCA_017513965.1). GTDB lineage: Bacteria > Actinomycetota > Coriobacteriia > Coriobacteriales > Atopobiaceae > RUG440. The sequence goes on along the minus strand of JAFWMI010000299.1, from coordinate 20,220 downwards.
ATAAGCGTTGCGGAGTATGCAGAGGCATACATTGCCATGCGTGAGAGCGTGCAAGTTGATGGCATGCGCATGCTTGAGCGCTCAACCGTCTTGGATTATCGCAAGTCCATCGCACGTCTTGGCAGCATTGGGGAGGTTGCTTTGTGCGACGTAACCACAAAGCAGGTTCGCGAATGGGAGCGTAGGCAGCTTGAGAAGGGCATGAGCGTCTACCAAGTGCGCAAATGTCACCGTCTTTTGCACCTGGTCTTTGAGTATGCCATTAAGGAGGAAGTCGTAGACGTTAATCCCGTTGCACGTGTCACCCCGCCATCAATGCCAAAGAAGGAGCCGAACAGCCTCACAAGGGAAGGCATGCAATACGTGACGGCACAGCTTGAGTCGATGCAGACAACACCCGTTGTTGTTGCGTCTTACATTGCCCTGCATTGTGGGCTGCGCTGTGCGGAGGCGTGCGCACTTCGTTGGCGTGACGTTGACTTTGAGGCGGGCACAATCACCGTTCGCGGCGCAATCGGAGTTGGCAAGGGCGGGAGCTATTACAAGTCAACAAAGACGGGTAAGGTTCGCGTGGTGGACTTCGACACAAACCAACTTGCCGACATGCTCAAGAGGCGGCGCAACATGATGCTTGAGCAGCGCGACAACTGCATCACTGGTTTTGATGAGCTGTACGTTTGCGGCAACGTCGATGGCGGCTGGGCTGTGCCTACGGTTATTAGCCGACAGTGGGCAAGCCTGTCTAGCGCGTGGGGACTTGTGGGGACGTCTGGGGAGCGCGTCAACTTCCACGCACTGCGACACAGCTTCGTAACCGCACAGCTTGCGACGGGTGCAAGCGTTCGCGACGTTGCCGACAACGCAGGACACAGCTCCACGCAAATGACCGTGGACACATATGCAAGTGCGTTGCGCACCGGAAAGAAAGCAGCCGCCGAACACAGCGGCGCATACATGCGCCCAAACGCTGACGCACCCGTTATCACCATAAGGGCAACTGGCACCGAAGGATAGCCAACTACCAACATCCGCCCATACCGTACTGTGTGGGCGGCTGCGCGTTTCCGCAGGTAAACGGCTTGTTGTAAGCGTTTCTAACGGGTTTAAGAAACCAAAACGTATTCTAATGCATTCGCTTGCATTCTAACCCGTTAAAACGGCTTAGAGACGTTGGCAATATTCGACAGTCAAATACAGGAGGTTACAAATGATCGTGAAAGACGTAATTAACGTGATGTATGTTAGCAGTGAGGTGCGTATCTACAACGAGGAAGGTGAGACGTTGTACCAAGGTGGCATACTAGAGGTACCGCGATACTTCCTTAGCAGCGTGGTGGAAGGCATAACAGCGGTTGGCTCCATAGTTGAACTTGAAGTATAACGGCGATATAAAGACAACGCGACACGTGGAGGCCGTGGCGGGCTGCGTGTCGCGTCTGTGTGGTGCGGGCTGTGGTTGTGTGTGGTGACCCGCACCCTCATTGTAGCAAAGAACCCCGCCATAGCTGGGAGCGTTTCGCATGGTACGGAACCCGATACACAACAGGCGGCTCTATGAGGTTTGGGGCGGTGGAACGCAGGAGAGCGCGGACAAGTGGGACGAGGTGCTAACGAGGCTCTACGATGAGTGCGGCATAACCTCACAGCGGCAGTTGGCGAACACAACGGGAGTACCAGAGAGTACGCTACGCTCATGCAACGCATTCAGGCACCCGCACCTCATGACGTATGGCGTTTACATGCGAGTGTGCAACGGTTTGAATGCGGACATGGGCAGACTGACGGACGAGTTTCTTGGGTACGACCATGACGCAGCAAAGTGTTTCGATGCGACGTTTGAGGCGGCAAAGGCGCGAACGCTTGAGCTAGTCGCACACTTCCTTACGCTCGACGAAGAGCAGCAAAGAACAGTGCTGCAAATGGTTTGCGCAGTTGAGAGCGGTGGGCGCGAGGAAGGGCATGCGATGGCGTGCGAGCTTTTGAGCGAACAGCTAAGAGACGTCATAGACCGCTGCAAGAGCTGGGATTACATCGACCTGAGCTGATTTGTTACCAGATTGTTAACTATCAAAATCATATCCTCTGCGCGACGGAACGGAACCTAACGAGACAATCGCGGCAGTTCGTCGCGCACGAACGCCAGCCATAGTCGCATGTTGCCGTGGCATGCGCGACACAAGCGCACGCACATGCCCAAAACGCCCATTACAATGCGCACGCATTTAGTTATAACCGCAGGTAGACGGCTTGATTCGTTACATTCCCTGATGTAAATTGCATGCCGAGCGAAGCACGAGTTTCGCGTAATGCAATCTGAGTGGTTTCCCACTCACGACCAAAGGGGGAATGGCATATGGGCCAATCCGCAGTAGGGTACATCCCTACCACGCCACGCACGAGCACCACCGACCTAGCCGTGATGCTCAAGACCAATGAGGTAGCTGAGATTGCCAACTGTTCGAGGCGGCACATCCTTAACCAACTTGAGCGAGGCACCATCAAAGGCGTGCGAGTTGGTAACACGTGGCGTGTGCCACGCGACTACTTCTTGCACGACGTTCTAGGCTTGGAGGTGTAGGGTGCGCAGAACGAATTACCACATCGCGACCAACAAGCTAATCGAGGCCGCACGTATTTTGCTCGACGATCAAGAGGGCAAGCCGTCGCTACACGCAATCTGGATTGCGACCGAGATAAACGCACTGGCTCTTGAGGTGTTAGCCAGTGGTACTAAGGAACAGGGGTAAAGATGCCTAGAGATAAAGAACCCCGTCGTGCTGGCAATCTTGGCGGAGAGCAGCACGACGGACAGAACGAGAACCAAATGAGCCGATTTAAACTCAATGGTTCGGACGCTGGCACCAATGATACCACCGACGAGGCCAACGAGGAATATGCCGACCAAACAGGGCGAGTCTATGCCGAGGCAGACGTGAGTAAGGCAAGGCTTGTGAAATACCCACGATTGCGCGAGTGGTTCAAATCGAACCCCAACGTGTTTCGGTGGTTTGAGGGCGGGTTCCTTGAGCTTGCCGAGACAGCCAACGACAACGAGGTTTCGGGAAACGTGCTGGTGTATCACTTGCGTTTTGTCGGCATTCGGGACTTGCAGGGACAACGGCAAAAGCGTCGCGTTCGCCTGTCAAACGACTTGAATCCCGTTATCGCTCGAACGCTGGCAATCCTGCACCCCGACAAGGCGGACAAGCTACGAATGAATCCGTGCGTTTGGGACATTCCCGCGCTGCATCCACTGCTTGGAGAGCTTGCGCGAATTGCTGAAGAGCGATAGCCGAACGGGTATACGCAAGCAAGTTTACGAATGGTTCGTGCCAATAGGGTGCAAACCGAAAGGGGAAAAGATGGCAAATACAAACACGCTTACACGAAACGCCAACGTCAATGGCTGCGCGATAGCCGACCGTCTCGACGCAATCATTGACCGTATGTCGGTGGTACTCGATGCCGAGTCGATGCGTAGCGATGCGTTCGCAATCGACCACTACACCAATGCCGCAGTGGCGCGCAACGACCTAAGGAGTCTCGTACAGGAGTTGCGCGAGGTTTAGCCGCCGTGCGATTCGAGCGGGTGGGGCGTTCATTTGTCCCACCCGCATTTTGTTGGGGAGGTGAGGCATAGTGCCAAGGCGCAAGCAACCCGTAAAAAGCTGGCAGCGCAGACCGAAGGGCAAGAGCGGGTTCGCAGCAATGTATTACGATCTACTAGACAGCGAGGCGTACACAAGCCTCACGGCTAAGCAAAAGACGTTGTACTTGTACTGTTGTCGTGAGTCGCACGGTGCGGCTATGCGTGACAATGCCATTGATGGCGGCGAGGGTGACGAGCGACTGTTTTACATGAATCGAGGGCTGTACACAACAAAGTACAGGCTCTATGGGCAAAGCGACAAACGAGGGTTTGCGCGTGACATGGCGGCTCTGATAGCGCACGGTCTTGTGGATTGTGTCTCTAGCGGGCTGGCTACACGGGAGCGTAACCTATACCGCCTGTCCTCACGCTGGCACCACTACGGTACGCCTGCGTTCTCGATGCCAGACGGACTCAAAAGCACACACATGCTAATCGAAGAGCACAGGGCGAAAAAACAAAAAGCAGGTGACGTAGCTCACCATGACATGGTGACGTAGCTCACCATGCTGACGGCAAAAACAGGCTTACATGGTGACCTAGCTCACCATGATTTGCCGTGTTTCGCGCGTTTGCATGGTGACGTAGCTCACCCCTTTCGTATATATATGCCATAACATAGGTTTCTCTAGTGGGCTGGGGTGCCGCTCTAAGTGGCGGCACCCCTCATTTGTGCCTCGATGCGAAACAGCACCAAAGCAATGAATAAGCTGCGACAATCCAAGAAAGGCAGTGCGGATTTTTTGGATTTGGAAAACTACCACGTGCGAATAAATTTATGCCCTGCACCGGTCCCTGTTTGGGCGATGCCTATTCTAGGGGGTAGGGGGTACCCAAACCGTCAAACCTGCGGTTAACCGTTTTGCGGGCTTCACACTTGTCTCTGAGACGCGATGCAATCCCAATGGCTAATGTGTATCGTGCTTGCCTCCAAACACCCCTTAGAATTGATTCTGTGCGTTTCCATTTGGTTCGGTGAGGGAAATGCTTTGCATCATGGACATGCACCACACCCCCCACCATTGCCTCAAACAATCCTTGTTGGCAGACCGATGGAGGCACGGCACTTTTGCGCTGTGTTGCCGCTTTCTCATGAGGGGGTTGCACACCGCTTTGGCACCAAAAACCGTGCCTTGGTGCCAGTTATGGTGCTTATGTGTGGTGCCAGAATAATTCTAAAAGAAAGCAGGTAGTGCAAATATATGCATCTACCTGCGGAGAATCACTGGTGGCTGGGAAGGGAGTCGAACCCCTGACACAGGGATTTTCAGTCCCCTGCTCTACCAACTGAGCTACCCAGCCGCTCGATTAGCTAATTAAATATAGCAGACCCTACGCCCATGTCAACAAGAAATTTTGAAAAGATTGTGCGGGCCTCTCAAAAGCGCACACGAAACAGGTTCTCTGCCTCAATCGGCTCAATGTCTTCCTTTTCGGCAATTATGTAATCGGGCTGGTAGTAGCCCCAGGCGTGAGCGAGCTTGCCAAAAAAGCGTGCGATTTGGTCGTTTGTGCCTTGCAGCTCCATACTCACGCTGCCGTCCCATTCGTTGCGCACCCAGCCCGCGAGCCCCAACTCGTTGGCGAGTTTTCTGGTTGTCCAGCGAAACCCAACTCCCTGTACTTCGCCTTCAAAGCGAATGGAAAGCCTACGAAGCTCGTTGTTGGTGGGGGTGGGCATAACAAAACCTCCTTTGTTCTCTCAAGCACGATTCTAGCATCCATGGCTGCGACGCTCTGCTCATATCCCCGCTTTTCGTGTGGTTAGGGGTCTAATGGTCGTGCTATGCGTACAATAAACCCAGATCATCTACCTGTGCTAGGGAGAAAACACATGCGTTGTAGCAGAAGAGAGTTTGTCTCGCTTGCCTCCGGAGCCGCGCTTGCGGGGCTTACGGCGTGCGCCTCTGCTGGGGAAGAGCAGAACACCGGCACCAATGCGGACGCTTCGAACAAGGACGAGGACAAGGAGAAGGTTGACCTCAACGAGTTTGAGAGCTTGGCAATAGACGTTACCGCCTGGAAGTACGACAAGGCGCACGACGTGTTTTATCAGCTTGGCCTGCCCTATTGCCTCAAGCCTGGTTCCGGGAGTTGCGAAACGCTAGCCATCTTCGTGCCCGGTGCGTACTTTGTGGCAAAGGAGCATGGGAAGACGTACGCATGCACGATCAACACGTCTGCGAAGGTAGGAGGGTTTACGGCCTCCACCGCCCCAGTGGCCATGCCCATAAACTCGGGTACGCTCGGCCCACAGAGCAGCCCCACCTCCTACGGCTACACGGGACTGAGCAACTACCTGAACGCTGGATTCGTGTACGTTTACGCAGGCTTTAGAGGGCGGAGCTCCGGGTTCGAGAGCGGAAGCAACGATGTGTTCTCGGGTGGGGCACCGTGGCCGGTGGTGGACCTCAAGGCGGCCGTGAGGTTTTTGCGCTACAACGCAAGCGTTTTGCCAATTGACCCCGTGCGCATCTTCACCTTTGGCTTTAGCATGGGCGGTGGCGTGAGTTCTCTTATGGGCACGAGCGGCGATTCCGAGCTCTATGCGCCCTATTTGGAAGCCATCGGCGCCGTGACACATGATGCAGAAGGCAACGCAATCTCGGACAAGACCTTTGGTTCTGCCTCTTGGTGCCCCATTACCTCGTTTGACACCGCAGATGCCTCGTACGAGTGGATGATGGGGCAGTATGAGAACGACAACACGCGTGCCGAAGGGACTTGGACCAAGACGATGTCCCTAGACTTGGCACGTGCCTATGGTGCATATATCAACGAGATGGACCTGCGTGACGAAGCCGACCAAGAGCTTACGCTGGACGAGACGTCTGCGGAGATGTATGCCGACGGAAGCTATTACGAACAGGTGCTCAAGTGCATCGAGGCATCCGCACAGAGCTTCTTTGAACGCACGAAGTTCCCCTACACGCATACGCCCAACCACGTAACGAACGCAAGCTTCCCAGGTGATCCTAATCTTCTGAGCGCTGGCGCAGGAACCTCGGACGTGGAGGTGGTAACAAGCGATGCGTCTGCGCAGGCTGCCACCGGCGTCCAAAAGGACGAGGTGTCCAATGGTGGGAAGACACGGATCGAGTCCGTTGTGTACGCGACGCAGGAAGACTACATCAACGAGCTCAACAATAACTCGTGGTGGCTTACGTATAACCAGCGAAGCGGCGCGGTGCGCATCTCGAGCATTGCCGACTTCGTGAATCGACTCAAACGAGCCGCCAAAGACGTGTGCGCCTTCGATGGCATTGACCGCTCTACCGTGGAGAACCAGCTCTTTGGCATCGATGAGGCAGGCTGCCTGCACTTTAGCCAAATGGTTTGCGACCAGCTCGTTGAACATCGCGACGATTATGCGAAGATGGACGATTGGGACGACTCGCTCGTGCGCGAGTGGACGGGCGACCTCATCGAGCTCGACTCCCTCGAGACCGACATGATCACCCGTATGCGCATGTTTAACCCGCTCTACTATGTGAGTGGCACCTACGATGGATACGGCACTGCCGCCGTTGCCCCTCACTGGCGCATAAACTCGGGCATCTTCCAAACCGACACGGCCCTGTGCACGGAGCTCAACCTCTCGCTTGCCCTCAAGCACTACGACGGGGTCGCGGATGTGGCATTTACTCCCGTGTGGGGACAGGGGCATGAGTTGGCGGAGGAAAGCGGTACCGCCGAGGAAAACCTCGTAGCATGGATGATTGCGTGCTGCGAAGCGAAGTAACCAGAGTGATTCCAAGCAAAACAGCTTGACCAAGTGGAGCGCCAAGGGCTTGTTTGCCTCAGGCGCTCCTGTTGTTTTTGACACATGTGTATAAGCGGGCTTACATAAAGAAACAATCTAAAATAAGGACATGGGTCCTGCATCACAAGATGCATTATGAAAAATACATAAAACTCTAGGCATATGGTATAATACCATCGGCGATTGGAAGGAGTTTGTATGTACAGCGTTGGCGAATACATCGTTCATCCGGGTCAGGGCGTTTGCAGGGTCGAGGGTGTGGCAGAGAATCCCATCGAAGTGTACCAGCTCCTTCCCATCGGGCAGCGCCATCCCATGCGCATTAGCTATCCTGTGGCGAACGAAGACAAGCTTCGTCCAATTCTTTCTCACGATGAGGCGTTAGAGATCATAGAGCAGTATCCAACCATGACAATGGATGGTTTTGAGGCCAAGAGCAACGCCTTGGAAGAGGAGCACTTCAAGCAGGAGATTCGTCGCGGGTCCTGCAGGGATTCGGTGCGCATTGTAAAGACGTTTAGGCACCGTATTGCCCAAACGAAGGCTCGCAACAAGAAGCCTCCCGTGGTCTACGAGCGCATACTCAAGCAGGCGAGCCAGCGCTCTCTTGAGGAGCTCTCCGTTGCGTTGGAGATGCCCATAGACGACGTGCGCATGTTGTTTGAGCGCTACGATGATGAGGGAGTTTTGAACAACTAACGCGCATACGCCTTTTGCGTATTGTGAGCTAAAATAGCGTGCCATACATACACCATGAAGGAGGACTTCTATGGCTATCGGCGGCGGTGATTCCACAAATCGCGCCATCATAACGGTGCTCGGTAGCGATCGTTCGGGCATCGTCGCGGCAGTTGCCGGCGCGTTGGCAGATCATGATGCCAACATCCTCGATATTTCGCAGACCATTCTGCAGGGCATCTTTACCATGACCATGCTGGTTGACCTTGGAGATGCCGCGGCAGTGTTTGCCGAGTTGCAGGAACAGCTCAGCGGGCTATCCAAAGAGCTCGGCGTGCAGATAACCATGCAGCGAGAAGAAGTCTTCAACTATATGTATCGACTGTAGCATTCACGGAAAATAAACGAGGAGGCCGCATGTCGTTTCATGTGTCCAAAGATCACAAGTGGCCGGTTCTAACGAAACAAGAGACATCAGCACTGGAGAACATGCGCGACGTGCATCCTATGCCAAGCGTGGGCGTAGGACGCGGAGTCGTCTCGGATCAGCTGTACGAAGGCTATGCCGAGGTGGACCAAGTGCCCCCCAACCTATACCGGGATCTGCACGTAAAGCGCGGCCTGCGCAACTCGGATGGCTCTGGCGTGCTCGTGGGACTCACCACCATTTCCAACGTCCATGGCTACGAGAAGATTGACGGACGCGTCGTGCCCGATGAGGGGCGCCTGGTGTTGCGTGGCTACGATATGGAAGCGCTCGTGCGCGGTTCTCAGGAGGACGGGCGCTTTGGGTACGAGGAAGTCGCCTACCTGCTGCTTTCTGGCGAGCTGCCCAATCGCGAGCAATTGGCCGACTTCAACGAGCGCTTGGACATACGTCGTTTGCTGCCGGAGGGCTTTTTGCACGTGTTTCCCCGCACATCCGCATCGCATTCCATCATGAACATCCTGCAGCGCGCAACGCTGCTCATGTATTCCTTCGACGAGGATCCAGACAACACCACGGCACAGCACGAGATAGACGTGGCCATTACCCTGCTGAGCAGGTTGCCTCGTATTGCGGCCATCGCGCAGGCGGCAATCACCGCGACTCAAAACGAGAAGCGTCTTGTGGTGCCTCCCGTTCGCGAGGGCTACTCCATTGCCGAGACGGTGCTGGACGTGTTGCGAGGCAAGCGCGACTTTACTCACGATGAAGCGATGCTGTTGGACGTTATGCTCATGCTGCATGCGGAGCATGGCGGTGGCAACAACTCCACCTTTACCTGTCGCGTACTCTCTTCCTCCGGAACCGATGCTTACTCGGCCTATTCAGCTGCGATTGGCTCGCTCAAGGGGCCAAAGCACGGTGGGGCAAACTACAAGGTGGGCGAGATGTTCGCCGACATCGAGCACAACGTCTACGACTGGGCCAACGACGACGAGGTCGCCTCGTATTTGGCACGTATCCTTCGCAAAGAGGCCTTTGACGGCTCGGGCCTTATCTACGGCATGGGACATGCCGTGTATACCATGAGCGACCCCAGGGCGCAGATTGTGAAGAAGTACGCACGCAAGCTGGCCGAGGAGCGTGACATTAGCGACGAGCTCGACCTCATTGAGCGTGTGGAACGGCTTGCTCCCGAGGTCATGCGCGACGTGCGCGGCATCACCAAGCCAGTGTGCGCCAACATCGACATGTACACTGGATTTGTGTACTCCATGCTGGACGTACCCCATAGTATGTACACGCCCATCTTTGCCATTGCGCGTATGGCGGGCTGGGCGGCGCACCGCATGGAGGAGCTGTATGCGGCGGGGCGCATTATTCGCCCGGCGTATAACAGCTGCATTGTCAAACGCGACTATCCGTCGATTGACGACCGAGGCTAATGGCATGACTGGGGCGCCTCGAGCGGTTTTTGCCGACATGGACGACACGTTCTTGGCCTACGACAAGAGCATTCCGCAGGCGAACTTGCATATGCTGGACGTGTTGGCACGCCTGGGTATTCCCTTCGTGCCCTGCACGGGTCGTCCGGTGAGCGCCGTACCAGAACGTGTCCTTATGCATGAGGCCACGCGCTTTGCCGTGGGTTCAAACGGTGCGGTGATTCATGACGCTCGAAGTCAGAGGGTGTTGCACCTCGAGGCCATGGAAAAGTCGGCGGTCCTTGCCCTCTACGGTCTCGTTAAAGACCTCGAGGTCACCTTCGACGTTTTTGCCGACGGGGAAGTGCTGGCAGAGCGATGCCGCTACGAGGCCATGGGCGGTTATGGCATAGACGAACCGAGCCTTGCGGTCCTTCGTCGCGTGCGCAAACCGGTGGACCTCACGGTTCCGCAAATCGTTGCACGCGTGCGCGCCATAGAGAAGATCACGTGCTTTTGGCATACCCCTCAGGATCAACAGGCCCTGCGTGAGGCCATAGCGGCGGTACCCGGCTTTTCGGTGGCAAGCGGGCACGTGAAGAACTTCGAGCTCCAGGCGGTGGGCGTCTCCAAGGGATATGCGCTTGGCTGGATATGCGACCATGCGGGCTTGAGCACAAAAGACGTCGTGGCATTTGGTGATGCAGAGAATGACATACCCATGCTTGTGGCTGCAGGCGATGGGGTGGCTATGGCAAACGCACGACCTGCGGTCATGGCGGTCGCTAACCATGTGGCGGGGGACAACAACCAAGGAGGCCTCGCCCAATATTTGAGCGAGGCCTACGGGTTACGTTGAGTTTTGCGATTGCTGCGTTATCTGCAATACGCCTTCCAGTCGGAGACGGACCCATAGAAGACGTCTGCGTCCAAGTTGTTGACGCCGCCGTTATTGGGCTTGGGGTTTACGGCTCCGTACTGGAAGATGGTCGGCTTGGAACCCCATGCTCCCCACGGCCTTGAGGACTGCCATGGATTGGTCTCGTAGCCTTGGTACACGTAGTCCTCGTATGCGTACTCGGCGCCCCACAGGGGGAACTTCTTGGCGACAGAGGACCAGTTGTAGGTGTTTGTCTCGTTCTTGCCCGTGTAGAGGAAGGGCGTTCCGCCAAAGAGGCGCTGAATCTCGGTGAGGAAGGTTTTGCACCATGTTACGTCGATGCCAGAGCCAAAGTATGGATTGTTGGGATCGCTGGGGCCGTATCCCTCCCAGTCAAGACAGGCTATGGCCCTGCCCTTGTACTCCTTGATGGCGTCATAGAAGTACTGCGCTTCCTTCTTGGCGTCGCGGCCCTCCGCGTAGTGGTAGAAGCCAATCAGCTTTCCTGATGCAAGGGCGTCATTTGCAAGCTGCTTGTAGCCGTTCTTGGGCGAGTAGTAGATGTCGCCATATCCCTGCGTGGCCTTGATGATCACGAAGTCGGCCGTAACGGTTTTGGCGTTAAAGCCGAGGCTGTAGTCTCCGCCATACACGTCCACGCCGTTGAGCTGCTTGGTGATCGCATAGGCTCTCAACGTGGTGCCCGGTGCCTTTGCCGATTTGCGGAGTACCTTGATCTGGATCGCGCCTATGGGGTTTTGTGCGGAGTCAGATCCGGCCTTCTTGCCGTTCTTGGCCCATCCGAGCCATCCCTTACCCTTAACGTACGTTCGATACCAAATGTTGTAATGAGACTTTATGGCTCCCCGGAGTTGGAAGCGAACGGCGGTAAGGTTTTTTCCGCTTGTTCCCGCGACTGCGCCGTTATGCTGCCATTTGGAGAACGACCCTCCGTTGGTGCAGGTGGCGTAGCGAATGCCGTTTCCCACCGAGAGGCTTGCACTGAGCTGCTGTATGCGAGAGCTCTTGTTTGCCACGCCGGCAACCGTACCGTCAGTTACCTCAGGCTGCCAACCATCGTTTTTGAGATTGGCTGCGTAGGAGACAGTTATGTTTCCAAAGCAGGGGATGGGCGTAACGGCATCGGCGTTGGATGGGGCTTGTGTGCCCTTCTCTACCAAGACGACTTGCAAGCCTTCCATGCGATACGAGAACCCGGTTGAGCCGGCGACGGCGCCGTTGCTTGCCCATCCCATCCAGCCGATGAAGGGAACGTATGCACGATAGTACACGTCGTATTGCCTCTTGGCCGCACCGGTGAGCCTGATGCGTATGGCCTCAATACGCATCTCCTTGCCGGGCATGCCTGCAACCTTTCCATTGCGTACCCAGCCTTGGGACCACTTCTTGTTTTGTAAGCAAACCTTATAGGCAATGCCGCCCTCGACGCCCTTGAGCTTGAGCCGTACGCCCTCCATGCGTCGGCCACTGTCTACGCCGCCGCTTGTGACACCGTTCTTGACCCACTTGCTCCATTTCTCTGCGCGCATGCGAGTCCTGTAGGCAACATAGGGAGTTGTGGTGCTCGCTTGCGTCTTCAGGGTGTTTTTGTTCGTCGTTGTTTTATTCGAGGTCTTCTCTTCGATGACCTCGACGTCCTGAACGGCTACGCTCTCGGACGTCTCGAGCTCTGCCTCCTCGGATACTTCCTCCGTTACGGAAGACTCGTCGGCCTGGGAGGGCGTCTGCTCGGCATCCGTCTTGTATGCAGGGAGCTGGCTGTCCTGAGGTGCGTCTTCGCCCTTTTTGAGGATGACGGTTTGCATGCTGGCAAGAAGCTCGCTGCTGGAACCCGCGTCCTCGCCATTGCGTGCCCATCCCAGCCATTCGCCAGTCTTCGTGCAGGCGCGATACCACACGTCGTATTCCGCTCCGAGCTCTTCGCTCAGGCGAATCTGGATTGCCGAGATGCCATTTTCTGCGAATACATAGGTGCCGTCGTGCTCCCACGCCTCAGGCCACGAGCCGTCGAGCGTGCGTATGCGGTACAAGACGCCAGCAAAACCATCCGAGAGCTTGAGCTGTACGCCATCAAGGCATGCGTTGCCGTTGGTCTGCTGTGCGGCGTCCTCACCGTCCGAAGGCTGCTCCTCTTGTTCGGCTTGCGTTGCCATGCTTTCGTTGGTGTTCTCATCGGCTGCCGGCATATTGTCAAAAGCGGGCAGAGGGGTCTCATCGCTTGCCACTGCGAGTGTTTCGTCGTACGCGGCCTCAGCGTCTTGCGTGTCGTTTGGGAGAGCCTCCTCCCCGGGGGCAAAGTCGAGTTCTTGTTCGAATGCCGTTGACTCTTGGCTGTCTGCGTCATACATGTACCAAGGGTCGTCTTCCAAGAGATCTGCTTCGCCCTGGGCATGCAAACGATACATGAGGACGGGCATCGCTTCGTCTTGGTCGTTCGTGTTTTGCAGCTCTTCGGCAATGCCTGCAGTGGGAGTGCAAGTGGCGCAAAGAGCAAGCGCGATCACAAACGTAAGAAGACGATTGAGTTCCTTTGCCATGGAACACCTCCAACGATTAAGCGACAGTAATCCATCAACTTTACCATATCTGTCTCTATGCCAGAACATCAGAAAAGTAATGGTAATATGCTGACAGTTGCCGTTGGCACGCTGGTTATGAGTGCGGGCTAACGGGCAATCTGCTTTTTATTCTTGGTTTGCGTCTGCGTGCCGGGGACTCTGCGTACGAGGTATGCGTGATGTATGCGCTTGTTGCGCGAGAAGTCTTCGGGAATCGTCTGGTCGGTAATATCCTCGCAGGCCACGCCAGCGTGTTGAAGCTTCTCCTCGTCGATTCTAAAGTTGCGCAGGTTGCACGAGAACAGGCATGTGCCGTTTCGCGTGAGCAGACGAGAAACACCAATGAGCAGCTCCGCATGGTCTCGTTGAACGTCGAACGAACGCTTGCCCATTCTGCGTGAGTTGGAGAACGTGGGGACATCGCAAAAAATGAGGTCCCAGCGGTTCTTGGTGTGGCGTTGCTCGGTAACCCAAGCTATTACATCCGCCTGCACGAATTCGTGCTCCCTGCCTACGAATCCATTGTGGCCCATGTTGCGGCGCGCCCAATCCAATGAGGGTCGCGACATGTCAACCGTGGTGGTATGGAGCATGCCTCCATCAGTGGCAAAGCATGTTGCCGTGCCTGTGTAGGCAAAGAGATTGAGGAAGCGTTTGGATCCCTTGGTTTCTTTGGCCATTTCTCGAAGCATGGAGCGGGTCTCTCGATGGTCCAGGAAGATGCCGCAGTCGAGCCTGGAAGAGAAGTTCACCTCAAAGATGAGTCCTCCCTCGTCTATGAGATGGGCGCCGGCTGGTAAGTCTCCGGCCCGACGACCGGTCTTGATGTGACGCGATCCCTCTTGGGCGTATTGGGACCCACCCTTCTCGCGATGGCGCACGCGCAGGAATACGTTGCGTGCGGGTACTTGCAGGACTGCGGGGGCAATGGCGAGCACGTCTGCCAGGCGGCTTCTTGCTTGCGTGGCGTCGATTTCCTTTGGAGCGGCGTATTCCGATATTACGAGCCAGCGTTCTCCGCTCAGGTCTCCCGTTTGGGGGTCGGTCCCTTGGTATAGTTCGATGGACACGGCGTAGTCTGGCAAGTCTGAATCGTACACGCGATAGCAGGTCACATCTTCCCTCCGCGCCCACTTTGCGCGCAGGCGCGCTACCTTCTTGAGACGCGAGGCAAACTGCTCGCTCGAGGAAGCAAGTACGGGAATGTGCTTGTCTGGTGCAATCGAGACGTATTGGCCCTGTTCGTACGATGCGGGCGAATCGAACGTCTGGAGCCACAGCGCGTCCTGACCCGCGCGGGTTTGCACGGTGGAGGCAGGCTCGCTGTTGAGGTATCGGGTGGCAAGCTGGTCGCGCGTAGCCACCAGGGCTTCGTTCGCCTGCAGTGCATGTACCAGATGCGTAAACCCTGCAAGGGCGTTGGCCTCGCGAGCAAGATCCTCTTGCCGGATTGCGGAGAGGTCGCAGGCTACTATGCCGACACCGGCCGTGGCGTTAGGCTCTTGTGGCATAACGTGTATGCGTGTTTGCAGCCCGGCCGCACGCAGCATGCCATTCACCTTGGTGGCGCTTGATGCGGAGTCGGCTGGCAGGCAAAGCATCCGATCGCGTAGGTCACGTCTTGCCTCCTGGGTCTCCGCCACGAGTTTGTCCCATGCCTGTTGGTCGTGCCGTGCCCAGCCAAACAAACCCCAGCGCACTCTCAGCGCGCCTGGCGCACAATGCGCTGCTTGTAGGGCGGCCTCAACAAGTATGGTGCTGGGCGTAGGGGACGCATCTGTGAGGGCGGTGGCTTCGTGTGCCAGCTGAGCCTTCCAGTTACCCAGCGCCAACAACGCGGCTGCGTAGTCTGGCCTAAGGCCATGGACATTGCGCGCTTGCTCGTATCCGCGTACGAAGAGCGGGTCTCCGGCAAGGTCTATGCCAACGGTCGCATGGTTGCGCGAGATGCGCACCACAATGCGCAGGTCTGGGTATGTAACATTCACAAGCGGACGGGCGCCCGTGTGCTGGACCATGCGATCCACCACCGCGTCCTTCGCGCGAAGCGCCACAAACTGCGTGTTCTTGAGCTGCGCGTTTGTGCCAGACGCATCTATGCAAAACGTGCTTCCGGAGGTTAGGTGGGCCTCCCAGGCGATGTTGCCCATGCCGTTGTAGAGCTCGTTGGCATCTGCGGAGGGGAACCGGTCCACGACCGCAATGATGCGTGAGGCTAGATGGGTCCACAGGCATACGCGATACGCTTGCTCGAGGTCTCCCTCGAACGACACGCGCCCTTGCAGCGGACGAACGCGTTGTGTGCCAAGCGAGACGAGCTCATCGCGGAGCAATGACTCAAATCCGGCCGGACAGGTAGCAAAGAATTCCATGGGGCACCTCATACGTATGGCATTGCGAAGCGTGGCAATGTGTTGTTCTCTTGTCTAGGTTGGCAAAAGAACCGTCCGACTGTCAACAACAGCCGCCGACCATTACCTTGCCTCCACGTCTTTCTCAAGCGGATAGAATCATTCTAGGTATGGAAAATCGTGTGGCTGCCGTAGGTGCCACCGAGACACAACAAGTTTGGAGGGCTGCAGCTATGGACGCAGAAGTTCAGGCCAGGATTGACGAGTGGCAAGAGAAGGTAACCATCCCCGACCTCAAGCAGGAGCTGGACGAGCTCATCGCCGCAAACGACGAGGACAAGCTGTTCGACGCGTTCTATCGCAGCCTCGAGTTTGGCACGGCTGGCCTGCGCGGCACGCTGGGTGTTGGCACCAACCGCATGAACGAGTATGTGGTAGCTCAGGCGACCAAGGGTGTTGCGGACTACCTTAACGCTCACTATGAGAACCCCACCCTCGCGCTCGCTCGTGACTCGCGCCTTAAGGGCGAGGAGTTCCAGAAGGTCGCGGCTGGCGTACTCGCCGCCAACGGCATCAAGGTGTACGTGTATCCGCGCATCGAGCCGGTCCCCACGCTGTCCTTTGCGGTCCGTTATCTCAAGACCAGCGCCGGCATCGTCCTCACCGCCTCTCACAATCCTGCGCCGTACAACGGCTACAAGGTTTACAACGACAACGGCGGCCAGATCGCCAACGAGGCCGCTGACGAGATCAGCGCCACCATCGCCAAGGTCAACCCGTTCGACGTCGAGATCATGGACTTCGACGAGGCTCTGGAGAAGGGTCTTGTAGTGTGGACGCCCGACGAGGTCATCGACGCCTTCATCCAGAACGTGAAGAAGGTCTCCGTTCCTGGCTTCAAGGCAGCCGATGGCTACAAGGTCGTGTACACCCCGCTCAACGGTACCGGCATGGAGTGCGTAACCAAGATCCTCGGCGAGATTGGCGTCACCGACGTGTCCGTGGTTGAGGAGCAGAAGAATCCCGATGGCAACTTCCCCACGTGCCAGTATCCCAATCCCGAGTTCCGTGAGGCTCTTGAGCTCGCGCTCAAGCTTGCCGACGAGGTTAAGCCCAACCTGCTCGTGGCTACCGACCCCGATGCCGACCGCATGGGCACCGCCATTCCGCACGGCGGCGATTACGTGCTGATTTCTGGCAACGAGATGGGCGTCCTGCTCATGGACTGGCTTGCCCAGCAGGCACAGAAGAATGGCGAGGACGTTGCCAGCAAGGTGGGCGTCACCACCATCGTATCGTCCTCCATGCCCGACGCGCTTGCCAAGGACTGGGGCTTTGAGGTCCGTCGCGTGCTCACCGGCTTCAAGTTCATTGGCGACCAGATTGACCAGCTCAAGGACGCAGGCGAAGAGGACCGCTATCTCATGGGCTTCGAGGAGTCCTACGGCTACCTCGCTGGCACGCACGCACGTGACAAGGACGCCATCGTTGCCACCATGTTGGCGGTCGAGATGGCTTCCGATTACGCTGCCCGTGGCATGGACCTCTATGAGGCCATGGAGGAGCTGTACAAGAAGTATGGCTACTATCTCAACGGCACCGTCAACGCAAGCTTCCCCGGCGCTTCCGGCGCGGAGAAGATGGCCAACATCATGCAGGGCCTGCGCGACAACCCGCCCGCAGAGCTGGCTGGCTACAAGGTAACGGGCATTACCGACTACGGCAAGGGCGTCGAGATGCCGCGCGTGGGTGGCCTGCAGAAGGAAGCTGCTCAGGTGCTGCCTCCCACCAACGTCATCGAGTTCCGTCTTGAGGACGACAACAAGATCATCTTCCGTCCCTCGGGCACCGAGCCCAAGGTCAAGGCCTACCTGTTCTCCAAGGGCGCGACGCGCGCCGAGTCCGAGGCCGTTCGCGACAAGCTGCAGGCGGCTGCAGAGGCCGTTCTTTCGTAGTTCGCGATAAGGACGCATAAGAAGGGCGCCCCTTTCCTTCCTCGGGAGGAAAGGGGCGCCCCCTTTTCGGCCTGTTTGGCCGTGCTCTTCGTTTAGTACGTGTATTCATCCACCGAGCCAAAGTCGGAATATGTGCTGTCGTATGCGCCGAGTTCGTCGACTGTGGTGGCATTGGTGGAGCTGGTGGTTGAGTTCGTTGTGCTCGCATTGGTGGCGAGCGTGCCGTTCGTGGTGCTGTTGCCCTTGTCGAGCTCGGCAAGGGTTTCGTCGGACGCGCTTAGCGAGTAGGACGTCTTGCTCGAGCTGGCAATGGTATACACGCTCCACGGAGTATTGGATACCTGCGTTGACGTGGGGTCAAAGAGCGTAACGCTACCATCCTCGCTGATGTTGACCATGAGTGCCCAGTGCTCTTCGTCCGTGAGCGTTGAGGCCTTGAGCTCTACGGCGAAGATGGTGTTCTCGTTGAGCGAGTACAGGAATGTCTCGGCGGCGGGCTCATGCTGCTCGGCCTTGAGGCCCATAGACGTGGTGAGCTTGGAGAACAGCTCGCCCTTGCTGCCCGAGTCACCGTCTGCGTAATTGCTCTTGCTCGCCTGCTGGGCTATTTCGGTGGGGGAGAAGTCGGTTTTGCCGGTAAGGCCCATGTATGCCATGGCGAGCGTCGTGGGGCCAGATCCGGTAACTGCCAGGGGGCCATTGCCGTAGGTCACTGCGCCCCAGCGCGAATCCCAATTGTAGAGTTCGGGAACCTCACCGCGGGAAACTTGGTCGGTATACGGCCTGCTCGATTTATCGGACGTTGGATACGCTGCGATGAACTCTCTGGAAGCAGGCTCTTTCAACGCGAGGGTGAGCAAGCGTTCGTCCTCATACTCATCGGCGGTTGCGGCAATCTTGGCCAAGAGGTCGTTTTGGTCGAGTGCTTCGGTAAACTTGGACGTCATGGCGGCAGACACTCCCGCGGCTACGCGGCCGTCCTGCTCGTTCTTGGGCTTTGCCTCCTCGATCGCCTGCTGCTCCTGCTCGTTATTCCTCCGTATGCAGCTCGATACGCCCATAACAAGCACAACGATGACCAAGATGACAATGCCAACGAACAAAAGCACGCGCGGACGAAGCAGTACCGAAAGCCCTCCGCCGGCACCATTCGGCCGCGAGACGCGACGAGAATGCAAGCGATAGCCCGTATCGGGCTGCGTGAGCGTTCCCCGCCTGCTCTGAGGTCTGGAAGAGTCGGCTCTTGAAGAGCCTCTTCCCGAGCGGCGATCGGAACGACTTCGCGTCCGGTTGGAGTTGCGTGAGCTCCTCGAGCTTCGCTGCCCGTCGCGCATTGAATAGGCCATGATTGATCCTCCGGTAGTTTATGGAAGCATCCATTGTGCGTTGTGTTTACATCATGATATGCCCGTATCGATGCCGGTGCTAGATTAATCCTGTTATTTAGTGGAGTTCTTCGGCAGAAGTTCGCAAATTATGCACGCAGATGTTTCTTATCACGGCTCAATGCAAGGTGTGATATTGACAAATTTTTATGTTCTGCTAGTTTTATGCACAATCATGGAAGAACAAAGAGCGAGCGAACGAGGGAGACTGGCATGGCGAAGAAGCGTAACGGTCGGCAAGAGGCAATAAAGTGGATTGTGCGCAACAAAGCCATTAGAACTCAACGGGATCTTGTAGAGGAGTTGCGGGCTGAGGGCTTTACGTGTACGCAAGCAACTGCCAGCCGCGACATCGCGGATATGGGGTTGAGGAAGCTGCCAGAGGGAATCTATGTGCTTGCCGAAGACCTGCACTTGCAGCGGATGGTGTCGGAGTTTGTTACGGGCGTGGAGTGTGCCAACAACTTGGTAGTAATTCACACGCAACCGGGTACCGCCCCGGGCGTTGCGGCGGCGGTTGATGCTGCCGACCTAACAGAGGTTATGGGATCGGTCGCAGGGAACGATACCGTTCTGGCCATTGGTAGAAACAACTCAAGCGCCGTCATGATGTGCGACCTTATGAATAAGCTGAGAGCAACGACACGTTAGCAGTGCGGCCATGTAAACGACGAGCGGGGATTTGCTTTGAGGCAAATCCCCGCTCACTACCTTTAGCGCATGTTCTTAAAAACCGTTGTTGAATCCACCGTAGTCGTACCCAGTGTTGTCGGTATAGCCGGTGGTGTCCTGCATGCCGGTGCCACCGGTGCCCATTTGGTCGTACCCGGTGCCAGTGCCAGTCCCTGTCCCATACGAATCCTGCCCATAGTCAGTGCCGGTGCCTGTCGACTGATCCTGATAGTTTGTGCCTGTGCCTGTCGACTGATCCTGATAGTTTGTGCCTGTGCCTGTTTGGTCACCGCCTGTTCCGTCGGCAGAATAGCCTTCGGTGCCGTAGCCGTATGCGTTGTAGTCATAGTTGTTGTAGTAGTCGTAGTTGTTGTTTGAATTGTTGTCGTACCACCCGTTTTCGCTCGAGCTTATGGCCTTGTCCGTATTGGAGAACTCCCATTCGGAACTGGGCTTG
>JAFWMI010000027.1 GCA_017513965.1 Atopobiaceae bacterium | reverse complement strand
GCTGAGGGCGCTGTTCGCCTTCGTCGACTGGGTCGACTACTGCTACGGCCCCGACTACGTCGAGCGCGCCTTCGACGAGCGGAAGATCCCACCTGCGGGCGTACCGCTTACGCGCGGGCAAATCGAGGCAATCAAGGGCCGCGAGGCGTTGCTCGTGGAGCGCGAGGAGATAATCAGGAAGCTCGAGGAGCAGGTCGCGGCCATGAGCGACGAGCTGACGGCCGCGCGTCAGCAGAACGCAGGGACGAGGACGTTCAACCCTGACGAGATAACCGAGTACGAGACGCGTAAGCTCTTCATCGACGTGGATCTTGAGTATGCCGGCTGGACTATCGGCGACGATGCCATAGAGGAGCGCGAGGTGCACGGCATGCCCGTGGAGCCCGGCAACAGCACGGGCGTGGGCTACATCGACTACCTGCTCGTTGGCAAGGACGGCAAGCCCCTCGCCATACTCGAGGCCAAGCGTACCATGTACTCGCCCGAGAAGGGCGTGCAGCAGGCGCGCTTGTATGCGCAGTGCCTCAAGGCCGAGTATGGGTACGCGCCGCCTATCTTCCTGAGCAACGGCTACGAGACCTACTTCCTGGACGACGAAGCCGCGCCCATGAGGCGCGTGAGCGGGGTATTCAGTCAGTCCGAGCTCTTCACCATCCTCAACCGCCGCGGCAAGCAGCCGCCGCTCTCGACCATCCGCGTGGACGAGGGAATATCCGGGCGCTACTACCAGATTGAGGCGATTCGTCGCGTGTGCGCCAACATCGAGCAGGGGCACCGCAAGAGCCTGCTCGTCATGGCGACGGGCACCGGCAAGACGCGCGTGTCGGCTGGGCTGACTGACGTGCTCATGAGGGGCAACCACGTGAAGAACGTGCTGTTCCTGGCTGACCGCGTGGCGCTGGTCTCGCAGGCCAAGCACGCCTACCAGGAGTACCTCCCCAACGAGACGCTGTGCAACCTGTGCAAGAGCAAGGACGAGCGCGATGCGCGCATCGTTTTCTCCACGTACCCCACCATCCTCAACGCCATCGACTCCGTGCGTGGCGAGGATGGCAACCGCATGTACACGCCGGCGCACTTCGACCTCATCATCGTCGACGAGGCGCACCGCTCGATCTTCAAGAAGTACAAGGCCATCTTCGAGTACTTCGACGCGCTCCTCGTGGGCCTCACGGCCACGCCGGCAGACGAGGTCGACCGCAACACGTACGACTTCTTCGAGGTGGAGCGCGGTGTACCCACCTACGTGTACGAGTACGAGACCGCCGTCCATCAGGATCACGTCCTCGTGCCCTACCTGGGAATCGAGACCCACACGGGCTTCCTCGACGACGGCATCAGGTACGACGACCTCTCGGATGAGGACAAGGAGAGGCTCGAGGAGGACTACGCCGAGGAGGGCGAGGCGGTTCCCGACTACAGCCCCGAGACCGACATCGACAGATGGCTGTTTAACGAGCAGACAGTCGACGGCGTGCTCGAGACGCTCATGGAGAAGGGAATCCACGTCGACGGCGGCGAGACTCTCGGCAAGACCATCGTGTTCGCGGCCAACCGCAGACACGCCGAGTACATCGTCGAGCGCTTCGGCAAGCGCTACCCCAAGCTCGCCAAGGGCGGCTACATCAAGCACGTGATCCACGGTTACGACTATTCTCATACCGTCATCGACGAGTTCAAACTCAAAGACAAGCCCCGCATCGTCGTGTCGGTCGACATGATGGACACGGGCGTCGACGTGCCGGAAGTCGTGAACCTCGTCTTCTTCAAGAGGGTCCGCTCGAAGATCAAATTCTGGCAGATGATCGGACGCGGCACGAGGCTCTGCCCCGGACTCGACGTGGTCGACCCACTCGACGAAGAGCATCCGGGCGGCGCCTACCCGGACAAGGCCCGCTTCTTCATATTCGACTGGTGCCGCAACTTCGAGTTCTTCGGCCAGGGGGGCGACATCAAGGAGGGGCGCGTCGGTGCATCGCTATCAGAAGCCGTTTTCGGACGGCAAGTTCAGCTCATCAAAGACTTCCAGACCGCCGAGTATGCTGGCGATGAATGGCAGAATTGGCGGAACGAGCTCGTGTCGACGGTCCACTACCAGGTGGTGTCGCTCGATGAGGAACTCGTGAGCGTGAGGCTTCACCGCGCCGCCGTGCAGAAGTTCAAACAGGAGGCGGCATACGTATTCATCAACGACACTGACCTAGGGACGCTGCAGGTCGAAATCGCGCCGCTCGTGCACAACGACGAGGAGGATGTCGATGCCTTGCGTTTCGACGTGCTGATGTACGGCTTCATGTGCTCGCTCTGCGACGGCATGAAGATCGGCGCGTACCAGAAGAGGCTCGTGACCATAGCCGTGGGCTTGCAGCAGATGATCACGATACCCCAGGTGAAGGAGAAGCTGCCGGTGCTCCAGCGCGTGACCGACGAGGGCTTCTTCGATGGGATTTCGGCGCTGACCTTGGAAGAGATCCGCATGGAGCTGCGCAGCATCGTGAAGTTCCTGGTGGGATCCAAACGCAAGATCATCTACACGAACCTGACGGACCCCGTCACGGAGATCTCTTACGGTGTAACGGTCATGCCCGACGAGGACTATGCGGATTACAAGCTCAAGGTCGACCATTATCTGGCAGATTTCGAGGGGAACCCGGTTATCGAGAAGATTCACCGCAACGAGCCACTGACGGCCAATGACGTCGACGAGCTCGAGCGCATCTTCACGCACGACCTGGGAACGGCGGACGACTACTCCCGCACCTACGGCGATATGCCGTTCGGGCTGGTGGTGCGCCAGGCGGTGAAGCTTGACCACGAGGCCGTCATGCAGGCGTTCGCGGCGTTCATCAACGACGAAGGGCTCAACGACAAGCAGATAGTTTTCGTTCACCGCGTAATCGACCATATCGAGAAATGCGGCTACATGGAGCCGGAGGCCCTGGCGCAACCGCCCTTCGACCGTCCGCAGTCGTTCGCCCGATTGTTCGACCGCAAGCGTCAAATGCTGCTCGTGAAAATCATCAAGGGAATAAAGGAGAACGCTCTCAGGCCCGCCGCGTAACAGCTGCCGACCATTCTCGCTTTCCTGTTCTGGGGTACGGATAGAAAGGAGAAGCGGGAATGAAAGAGAAGATGGCGGAGATAGAACGGCTGATGGCTCCGGTGCTCGACGGCATGCAGGCCCGGCACCTGCATGCGGTGCTCTTGGCGTGCCTTTGCGAGACGAAAGATGTGCTGCCTGAGGAAGAAAGGCGAGGCGAGAATCTGATCGATGCCTTTCTCTCGGCGAAGAGACTGGAGGGCTGCTCAGAACGTTCACTCGGATACTACTCGAGCACTCTCAGGAAGTTTCAGGCTACAGTCTGCAAACGCATTGGCGCAGTGACAACTGATGACATAAGGGATTATCTGTCGGATTACCAGCATGAAAGCGGCGCCAGTAACGTCACCGTCGACAACATCAGGAGGATTATCTCAAGTTTCTTCGCGTGGCTCGAGGTAGAGGACTACATCTACAAGAGCCCGGCCAAACGGATAAAGAAGATTCGGGCGACCAGGCCGGTGAAGCCCGTGTACTCCGATGAGATGCTAGAAATTCTGCGAGACAACTGTCACGAGATAAGGGATTTGGCAATGGTCGATCTCCTCGCCTCTGCCGGGATCCGTGTAGGCGAATTGGTGAAGCTCAACAGGGCAGATGTCGACCTTGAGGCGCGTGAGTGCATCGTCCATGGCAAGGGCAGCAAAGAGCGCAAAGCGTATTTCGATGCACGGGCGAAGGTCCATCTGCAAGCCTATTTGGAATCACGCGAAGACGAGGATCCAGCGCTGTTCGTGTCACTCAACAGGCCGCATGCGCGGCTCGAAGTCAGCGGCGTTGAAACGCGCCTGCGGAAGCTTGGGAAACTGCTAGACATGCCAAGGGTCTATCCGCATAAGTTCAGGAGGACGCTCGCCACTAAAGCAATAGATAAGGGCATGCCCATCGAACAGGTGCAAGTGCTGTTAGGTCATAGCAAGATTGACACGACGCTTTGCTATGCCATGGTAGACCAAGAGAACGTCAAGAGATCGCATCGAAAATATATCGGCTGAGTTCAAATCCCGGTTTAGCTGGGAGGTGGCTGCATGACTGTCTGTAGCATGAAGGATCTTCTTTCAGGCTCTTTTGCTGGT
>JAFWMI010000026.1 GCA_017513965.1 Atopobiaceae bacterium | reverse complement strand
GTACGAGTTGGACACTCCTGCGCTCTTGCAAAAGAACTACGAGGACTACCAGCGCGTCCTTGCGGGAGAGGTTAGCGTGGAGTTATTCCAGCGGCAATGCCTTACGATGTATACTTGGTCCCATAACGGAGGAGCTATAACGATGAGGAAGCTCTTTATGCTCATAGCTACGACTTTGTTTGCATCTTGTCTGCTGAGCCTCTCCGCATGCGGAGAGGCGCCTACCATGGAGCCAACCAAAAGATCGGTTGCCAACGAATCGGCCCAGTCGTTACCCTTGCGCGTAACGTTTGTGGACGTGGGCAAGGGCGATTGCACGCTCATTCAGTCGGGCAGCGAAGCGGTCCTCATCGACACGGGCTACCAGAACACCGCTGACGACGTCCTTGCCCGCCTCAAAAAGGACGGCGTCAACCACCTCGATGCCATGATCATCACGCATTACGACCGAGACCACATTGGTGGCATCCGCACGATTGGGGAGGACGTGGACGTTGGTACCGTCTACCTTCCCGGATACGAGGGCGGTGACAAGAATTACCGCTCCTGCATCTCCTCGGCCAAGGAGCTCGGGGCACCCTCCCAGTCGGTCACCAAGGAAGTAGACCTCAGCGTGGGCAGTGCTCGGCTCGCCATCTTTCCCCCAGGCGTTGCATATGTGCGCGATACGGGCAACGGTGAGGGCAACGACAACGACGTCTCGCTTGTGGCTGCGCTCTCCAATGGTCGCGACTCCTTCCTCTTTGCCGGCGATCTTGAGGAGGATGGGATTGACGCATACCTCAAGGCGGGACACGGCCGATTTGACGTGCTCAAAATGCCGCATCATGGCGAGCATGCGTCAAATACGGACGAATTCCTCGAGAGCGTGCGCCCGCAGTTCGTGGTCATCACCGATGCGGAGAACGACCCCGCCAGCAAAAAGACCCTCAAGCTACTTAAGTCGGCCGACGCTCAAACCTACCGCACGAGTGTCGATGGCACCGTTGTTATTGAATCGGATGGCACCGGCACCTACGAGGTTTCCACCCAAAGCGAGTAGTCTGGCGGGCGTACGTCTTTGAACATTTGGTACGCTAGCTACAAACCGTGCAAAAGGAGGCGACCATGGAACTGTTTGCAGGTCTGCGTACGTTTGGCTTCGAGGCGATTGTGCTGCGCCTGATTGGTGCCCTTGTGTGCGGGGCGATGGTGGGCGTGGACCGAGAGATGCGCAACAAGAAGGCGGGTTTGAAGACGCACGTGTTGGTGTGTTTGGGTGCTGCGCTCACGATGATTGTGTCGGAGGGCATCATACTTGGTCGCGAGGGCATAACCACCGACGCCACGCGCATTGCCGCCAATGTCGTTACCGGCGTGGGCTTTCTTTGTGCCGCGAGCCTCATGACCAAGGGCAACGGCTCCTTGCATGGCCTTACCACGGCGGCGGGACTGTGGACCACGGCCGTGATGGGGCTGGCCTGTGGCACGGGGTGGGTCGAGATCGGCTTGTTGGTGTCCGTTATCATCCTGCTCGTGTTCGCGGTGCTCGGTCGTGTGGACGACTACATCGAACGCATCTCGCGTGGCTTTGACCTCTATGCGGAGCTCGTTGGGTACGAGGAGGTGCCGTGGCTACTGGATGCCTTGCACCAAAGCGGCGTGCACTTTAGCGACCTCAACGTTACCAAGACCCCCATGGACACGGCCGTAGTGAGGCTGAGCGCCACCACGCAACGGCTGGGGCAAAAGGAGTCGCTGGCACAGAGCCTGCGCGCACTGCCCTGTGTTCGCTATCTTGAGTTGTTTTAGCATCGTCGCGGTTTGTGCGCGACCCCCCTTTATGACTCCAGCGACGACACTACAAGCGGATAAGGTCGGTGCCTTATGCTATTCTCTGGAATTAGTCATCGTTGAATAGTCTTAAGAGAAGGGCGAAGCGACGTGATGCGGATCAAGCGTGTAATGGCGATGCTCTTCGCGTGCGTGGTCGTTCTTGGGCTGTGCGGGTGCTCGACGTTTGGGGCGCCGGCAACCACAGAAGAGCTGTTGGTGCGTTACGTGGCCAACGAGAACGTCAATAACTTTAGCGCCAAGGTCAACGTGGGCATGTCTGTGAGGGCGCTCGGGGTGCGTACCGCCATCCCCATAACAACGAACCTCCGCACGGCAAACAACGTGGCGCATGGGACAATTGAGGTGGACCTCTCGGCACTCGACACGCGTAACTACACGATGGAGTTTTATGCTGAGCTGCTGGACGACGCTATCAATTGCTACGTTGGCACTCCAACAGACGCGGGAACCACGTGGAAGCTCTGGACCATCGACATGACGTCCTCGATTGACATCTTTACGGTGACGGACCTGCTCTCTTCCTCCGAGCTCACTTTGCTCGCCAAAGACTCCGATTCGCAGGTGAGCTACGAGCTTACCGTGCCAACCGAGAAGGTCCTGCAAACCGCGTTTGACATCTTGGTCAATCCGGCAGAGGTTGGGGGCATGGACGAACGGGGCATGCTGGATGCGGTGTCCGAGGACAAGGTTCGCGTTGGGTTTACCAAGGATTGCCTCATGCGTTCGTTGGAATCGAGCGTTATGCTCACCTTTAAGAGCGAGGAGACCAACAACGTGGAGGTGCGCTCGGGCGTGGAGGTCTCTGCGACGCTTGACGACTACGGCAAGGTTGATCCGTCGGAGGTCGCCATACCCAACGAAGTCCGCGACGCGGCCGTTCCTACCGATGAGCCGGTCGATATTATCGAGGTTATTGGCGCCGACAGCCCCCTTGCTGGTGCGGTTGGTAGCAAAGCAAAGTAAGAAGGTCTGTCCACATTCGCAGTAAACGTGAGCTATCGAAGTAGGGTGATACCACTTGAGAACCTCAATTGCCATCTTTAAACGCGACCTGTTGAGGTTGCTGCACAATCCCACTGGGTTGGTCATCGCAATCGGCGTAGCCGTTGTGCCCTGCCTCTATGCGTGGCTCAACATCGCCTCCAACTGGGACCCGTACGCGAACACGAGTACCGTGCCCGTTGCCGTCGTGAGCGAGGACAAGCCGGTGGAAATCGCCGACATGGGCGAGATTTGCGTCGGCGACATGTTGATTGAGCAGCTCGCGGAGAACGACAAGATTGGGTGGACGTTCCCCAACAGCAAGGAAGAGGCGCTCGACAACGTTAAGGCGGGCAACTATTATGCCGCCATTGTGCTGCCCGAGGACTTTACCAAAACACTCACGGGGGTCTTGGAAGGCAAGATAAACAAGGCCCACCTTAAGTACTACGTTAACGAGAAGACCAACGCCATTGCCCCCAAGGTTACCGATACCGGTGCTTCCACCGTGGAGACCACCATCGACAAGCAGTTTGTCGCCGTGGCCGGAGAGACCATAGCTACGAAGCTCGGCGGCGTTGCGGACAAGCTCACCGAAAGCGTCGACAAGGCAGCGGATAGCATCGCCTCCGCGCTTGACGAGGCGCAAACAGCGCTGGGAAACGTGGACGAGAAGCTCAGTGGCCTTACGGACAAGCTCACCAACGCAAAGACGTCGCTTACGGAGGCCTCCGACAAGCTCAAGGGCCTGGAAGGCAAGGGTACCGAAGCTGGCAATGCCATAGCCGACGCGTTGGACGGCTTTGACCAAACACGCGCGAACGCAAACAACCTCATGGTCGACATCTCCTCGGCATTGGGTTTTGCCTCCTCCACCATCTCGTCGCTCTCGTCCGATGCCAGCTACGATGTGTCGTCGCTTGCAGGCGACATCGCGTATGCGCAGTCGCAGGTGAATGCCGCGATTAGGCAGCTGGAGAACGATCTCACGGACAACGAGGCCCTCACGGCCAAGGTCTCTGAGTCACTGACCGTGGTGCAGTCACTCGACCCAACAGACGACTCGGGTGCGGCTGCCAAGGCTCTGGTGGAACAACAGCTCACTGATGAGTACGGTGTCTTGGTGAACATCTCCGACTCACAGGCGGCCAAGCTCGACGAGCTGCGGGGGATTGCGAGCAAGCTCGAAGCCGCTGCCAACGAGGTGCGGGACTTCTCGCGGGACGTGGACGCCAAGGTGCAAGGCGCCACGGAAGCGCTGCAAAATGCGCAGGCAGATGCCGTGGGAGCCGACCTCAACGAGATAAACACGGCACTCGACTCGTTCGTTGCCGTGGCCAAGCAGTTGGAGGCTGCCGCGCGGCTCGTCGATCCGGTTGTTGCCCAGACGGTGGACATTGCGGGTCAGCTCGCGGACACGATCGACCAAACCAACGATGCCGTAGCCTCAACGCGCGCATCGCTCGGCGATCTTGCGGATTCCGTCGACAACCTCACGAAGGAACTCGAGGTCCTGCGCGCCTCCGATACCTGGTCGACCCTCAAGAGCGTGGCCTCCACCAATCCCGAGGGCGTGAAGGACTTCCTCTCCGCCCCCGTATCGGTGGAAGAGAATCGCCTGTATCCCGTGGCAAACTACGGAACTGGCGTCGCGCCGTTCTTTACGAGCGTGGCCATGTGGGTTTGTGGCATTGCGCTTATCGCCGTCTTCAAGCTCGAGGTGGACGACGAGGGTGTGGGTCGCCTGCGTCCATGGCAGGCGTACTTTGGTCGCTGGATGCTCTTCGTGGTGCTCAGTGCCCTGTGTGCCATCGTTTGCTGTGCGGGCGATCTGCTGTTGGGCATTCAGTGCGAGTATCCCGTGGCCTTCTTCCTGAGCGCAGTCGTGGCGTCGTTTGCCTTTATCAACGTGATCTTTGCGCTTGCCGTGGCCTTTAAGCATCTGGGCAAGGCCGTCGCCTTTACCCTCGTTATTCTGCAGGTGCCGGGATCATCCGGCATGTATCCCATCGAGATGATGCCGCCGTTCTTTCAGGCCATAGGTCCTTGGCTTCCCTTTACCTACTCGAACAACGCCATGCGCGAGGCCATAGCAGGCTTCTATGATGGCAACTTGGCGTACAACCTCATCATGCTGCTCTTGTTCGTGCTGCCGTCCATATTGATTGGCGTTACCGCACGAAGCCACTTGGTAAACATCAACGCGCTGTTCGACAGGCGCTTGCGCGAGACCGACCACCTCATGGTATCCGAGAACGTGGCCATTGAGGACGACCGCTTCCGCCTGGCAACCGTGGTTAAGGCCATGCGTGATCCCGAGGAGTATCGAGAGATATTCGAGGAGCGCAGTGCCGCCTTCGAAGCGTCCTATCCCAAGCTCATTGCCCGTGGCATCGTCGCGCTGCTTGCCATTCCGCTCGTGCTCTTCCTGCTCACCCTTGTGCTCGATTCCAAACTGCCGCTCATCGCTGGCCTCGCCGTGGCGCTCATCCTGATTTACATCTACATCATCGTTATTGAGTACTTCCACGATCGCATCGTTCGCAAGCGGACGCTTACCAACCTCTCGCATGAGGAGCTCGATGAGGTTCTTACCAACACCCTTCGCGACGAGCTTATGCCCTATGCCTCCATTGACGCGATTCTGGAACGGCGACGCATGCGCCAAAGCAAGGGCATTGCCGGCAGAGTTCATGAGCGCGTTGCCGAGCGCATCGAGAAGGCTGAAGCCAAGAAGTCCAAAGACAACGAACATGTCGAAGCGGATGCTTCGAAGGGGGGTGATGCGCAATGAGGAAGATATTTGCCGTCCTAAAGCGTGACATCCAACATGTGCGCGGCAATGCCATCGCGCTGCTCGTGATTATGGGCTTGGCCATTTTGCCCTCATTCTATGCATGGTTCAACATCATGGGAGGCTGGGATCCCTACGGTAACTCGGGTCAGGTTAAGGTCGCTCTTGCCAACTCCGACGAGGGGCTGGAAGGTAGTATCCTACCGTTCCACATAAACGTTGGCGAGCGCGTGGTAACCTCGCTTACGGGGAGCGACAAAATTGGGTACGTGGTCACCGATGAGGACGACGCCATCGACGGCGTGCGTTCCGGTGAGTACTATGCCGCGGTCGTCATTCCAAAGAGCTTCTCGTCCAATCTTTTGAGCGTGCTCACCAAGACCCCCGAGCATCCCAAGCTCGACTACTACGTAAACGAGAAGCGCAATCCCATTGCCTCGATTGTGACGGGCAAGGCATCGGGCTCGGTACAGAACATGGTTGACGAGGGGTTTACCGCGGCAGTCACCGAGGTTGCCACCGACTTGTTTGACGAGGTGGCGAGTCTTGTGGACAGCGAGGGCGTGGCAACGGCAGGCTCCAACCTTGCCGGAACGCTCGAAGGCACGCTCTCTGCGCTTGAGCGTTCCTCGTCCGACATCCAGGCTTACAAAAACGTCGTTGCCTCCATTCGCAGCGTCATGAGTTCCTCGGTGTCGGTACTGGGCACCGACACTACGTCGCTCGACATTGCAAATTCGCTCTCGGATGCAGCAGACGGCGTTCGTACGCTCGACTCAGTGGCCTCGCGTGCCAAGAACGCGGCAGGCGATGCGATTGATGCGGGCAGAGACAACGTGGATAGCGTCAAGGCGGCAATCGAAGACGCCTTTGCAATCGCCGGTGACAAGACTGACCAGCTTACCGAGGCGTTGGGGAAGGCTAACGACGCGGCGAAGGCGCGCAGGGACGAGCTGGCAGAGTTCCGCGGCAAGCTTGATAACCTCAATGGCGAAATCGTGTCGCATGAGGGGAGCTTTGGTGACTTGTCTGCTGCGTTCCGTGTGGAAGCCGACATATCCGACATCCTCGAGCGGGTCGACAACGCCATCGGTTACCTCGACGAGCTCATTTCCTCCGTGGACCAAACAGCGGCGGATATCCAGACCGCAAAGGGGAATGCGGAGTCGGGTCGCGAGCAGATTCAGGGCTTGGCCGCGAGTGCCCAGGATGCCATCGATTCCGTGCGCTCAAGCTACAACGACAACCTGAGCGGCTCGCTCGATAGCATCGCAGACACGATTGACGCATCCGCCGCCAAGTCGATCGAGGTTGCCGACGCCCTCAAGTCCGGTTCCGAAAAGCTCTCGGCGGCCGTGACTGGAGCGAGTGACGACCTCAAGGAGCTTGAGGACGCGCTCGATGCGGCCTCGACCAAGCTCGGCGATGTTGCCGACAAGCTCTCGGGTCTGCGCGACAAGCTCTCCCAGGCGCTCACGTCGGGAGACATGGACCTCGTGCGCAGCATCATGGGTGGCGACGCGGCGGCGCTCATAAGCTTCATTTCGGCTCCCGTGGAGCTCGATCGCGAGGCGTTCTTCCCGGTCGAGAACAACGGCTCTGCCATGACGCCGTTCTATACCACCATGGCCCTGTGGGTGGGCGGTACGCTCATGGGCCTCGTCATCTATGTGAGCATATCCAAGAAGGTGGAAGAGGAGCTTAACCTTTCCCCACGCCACGCCTATTTTGGTCGCCTCGCGTTCTTCCTCTGCATGGGCGGGATTCAGGCTACGATCCTCCTGTTGGGCGACATCTTCTTCCTGGGTGTCCAGTGCGAGAACCCGCTGCTCTTCCTGCTCACCGGCTGGCTTGCGTCAACGGTGTTCATAAACATCATCTACTCGTTGGCCACGTCGTTTGGCGATGCGGGCAAGGCGGTTGCCGTGTTCATCATGGTGCTGCAGGTGGCGGGTTCTGGTGGCACGTTCCCCGTGCAAATGCTGCCGCCAATCTTCCAAGTCGCCTATCCGTTCCTGCCCTTCGTCCACTCCGAGAACGCGTTCCGCTCCGCCATGTTTGGCGTCTATGGCAATGACTGGCTCATGGAGATGGGTCTACTCGCCCTGTTCCTCATCCCGGCGTTGGTGTTGGGCCTGTTGCTACGTAAACCCTTCGTGCCGGTGAACGAGTGGATAGAGGAGAAGATGGAAGAGACGAAGCTCATGTAGGCTCGCGCACGGGCGCTCACGGGCAATGGCATGACACTACGTTTACCGTGTTCACGCGTTGGGAAGGTTGCATGTACTATCTTTTACCCAAAGCAAAAGGCATCTTTCTTTATACGCGAGGAAGAGTCAACATGCCACGGACTTACGCCAAGCGTGCACTAAAGCCAACGAACAGTAAAGCCGAGTGGTGTACAAGTGGTACTCGAGAAAGGTTCGCAATCAAAGCGCGTGAATGTCTCGAGCAAATCGCATCGGCTGCCCTGCTGATGTCTTTGGCTCTCGTTCTTTTGGCACCGCTAGTGGCATATGCCCAAGAGGCGGGCGAAAAAGTGGTACGTGTTGGCTGGTATGACTCAACCTACAATTCCGTGGACCAGTATGGGCGGCGATCGGGCTATGCCTACGAATACCAGCTCAAAATTTCGGCGTATTCTGGCTGGAGATACGAGTACATCAACGGAAGCTGGTCTGAGCTGCTGCAGATGCTCATCGACGGCAAGATAGACTTGATGAGTGATGTTTCGTACACCGAAGAGCGAGCCAAGGACATGCTCTTTTCGGATCAACCCATGGGGACGGAAGAATACTATCTGTTTGTTGCGCCAAGCAATGAGGATATTTCGTCTACAGATACTTCCACCATTAACGGAAAACGGGTCGGCGTGGCCAAAGACAGTTTACAGGCAGGTCTTTATCGCAAGTGGGCACAGCAAAATGGTGTGAAGGCCGAAGTTGTTGAGCTTGTTGCTTCCGAAGACGACTTCCTGCGTTTGCTCAACGACCGCAAACTCGATGCATACGTGACGGTGGATTCCTTCGTAAAACCAGAGAATGCCATGCCTCTGTACAAGGTTGGATCCTCCGACTTCTTTTTTGCCGTTAACAAAGATCGTCCCGACTTGCTAGCGGAGCTCAATAGCGCGTTGAGCTCAATACACAGCGAAGACCGTCATTTCAACAATGAGATGTTTGAGCGATTCGTTGAGCCAACCGGCGCGAATGCGTTTTTGTCGGCAGAAGAGAAGGACTGGCTCTCTGGGCATGAATCGATTCGCGTGGGATATCAAGACGACTATCTTGCATTTTGTGGAACGGACAAGTCTACTGGCAAACTGACGGGTGCCTTGAAGGATTACTTGGCCTACGCTCAGAATTGCATGGAAAATGCGCA
Organism: Atopobiaceae bacterium; assembly: GCA_017513965.1. Classification (GTDB taxonomy): domain Bacteria; phylum Actinomycetota; class Coriobacteriia; order Coriobacteriales; family Atopobiaceae; genus RUG440. The sequence continues at coordinate 8,538 of JAFWMI010000026.1, read as the reverse complement.
GCTGTCCTTTGACCCCAAAGCATACCCTACAGCTGAGGCCGCCTTGGAGGCCTTAAAAGGGGGTGAGGTTGACTGCGTCTTTCCGGCCAGCCTTGGGGGATATGATGCCGAAAAGCAGGACATGGTTGTAACTCATCCCCTTATGAGCACGGATGTTTATGCGGTTGTGCGGCAGGCCGACATGAACAACTTTACCAACCGAGAGCACGTGGTCGTTGCCGTAAACGAAGGCAACCCCAACTACGACGCCTTTCTTATTGACCATTATCCCAGATGGCAAACGGTGTACTACAAAACGACCGAAGACTGCCTCAAGGCGGTGCATGAGAATATGGCGGATTGCGTACTCATAAGCAGCTATCGCTACAACAACATATCGAGGCTGTGCGAACGGTATCACCTAACCACATTCCCAACCGGCGAAAGCCTCGACTCGTGTTTTGCGATTGAGGCTGGGAACAGGGAACTCTACTCCATATTGTCGAAGGTCGTTGGACAGGTTCCAGACTCTGCCGTCAACTCAGCGCTTTCGTTCTACATTACCGAGGACGCAAAACGCACCTTGAGCGACTTTCTTGCCGATAATGCGGTGATCGTGATGGCGAGCATCGTCGTTGTGCTGCTTGTTATTACTGCGCTTCTATTGCGCAGCATGCGGGCGGAAAGGCTTGCAAAAGATCTTATCTCGGCGACGGAAATCGATTCACTTACAGGCCTTTACAACAAGGATTACTTCTTCCAATACGCCAATCGCATGCGCAGCGAGCAGCCCGATGTGCCCATGGACGCCATCGTGCTCAATATCGAACGATTTCATTCGATCAACGCCTTCAATGGGCGAGACTTTGGGGATCGGCTGCTGCGCGTGCTCGGAAACGACATTCGCATTATTGCCATGAGGGCTTCGGGAATCGCAGGGCGTTTTGGTGCGGATCGCTTTGATATCTTCTGCGAACACACCGAGAACTACCAGAGCATCTATAGCCAGTTACAAAGCAAGTTGGAAGGCATGGCGCCAAACACGAGTATTCGTTTGCGCATGGGAGTCCTGCCCGAACAGACGCAGCTTGATCCTGTCCAAATGTTCGACATGGCTCGGACGGCATGCGGCATGGCGCGCGGGCAATCTCAGGAGCACGTTGTTATCTTCGACGAACGGGTGCGCAAACGCGAGTTGTATGAGCAGCGTCTGCTCAATGATTTGCGTAGGGCATTGGATAACTTTGAGTTTGAGGTTCACTATCAACCAAAATTCAATATCCAAGCCGAGCCGCCCAAGCTTGTGAGTGCAGAGGCCCTCATACGATGGCGGCATCCCGAGTTGGGAATGATCGCGCCAGACGACTTTATTCCACTGTTGGAGCAAAACGGAAAAATCGAGGAAGTCGATAAATACGCGTGGAGTGAGGCGGCCAGGCAAGTTGCGCATTGGCGTACGAAATACGGCGTCCTTATACCGGTCTCTGTAAACCTATCACGAATAGATGTTTTTAATCCGAAGCTTGAGGACACATTGGATGGTATCCTAAAGAAGAATGGACTGGACTACGATGCCATAAAGCTGGAGGTTACGGAGTCGGCATACATGGAGAACGCGGATCAACTGATTCGGGTTGTTGGGAATCTACGCAGGAAGGGCTACACGGTAGAGATGGATGACTTTGGAACAGGGTATTCGTCGCTGAACATGTTGTCCACCATCCCGATTGACGTGCTAAAGATGGACAGGGTGTTTATCCAAAACATCGAGAACGACCAAAAGACAACCCAAATGGTAGAGCTGATTCTGGGAATTGCAAAAAGCATGAATCTAACGGTTGTTGCGGAGGGCGTGGAGACTGAGTCCCAACTGCACGTGCTCAAGAGCTTGGGGTGCGAAGTGGTTCAGGGTTACTATTTCTCGCGTCCACTGCACCCAACGGAATTTGAAACCGAACACCTGGGCGATTTGGGTAGGTGACAAGCATGCGCCTGCGTTCACTTCGCACAAGGATGACCCTACTCACTGTGTGCGTAATCATCATAACGGTGACGAGCATGGCGCTTTTGAGTGTGTTCTTTATTCGTAACTCGGAGCAGCAGCAATCTAACCAGTTGTTGTTGCTCCTATGCGAGACCGGAGAGAAAAATCTCGACTACTACTTCAACAGTGTCCAAAAGTCGGTGAGTAAGGTCGCCTCCTATGTGGAGTCCGATTTGGACGGCTTGGAGAAGGATCAGCTAACGCATCACATGGAGCGGGTGCGAAAGCGGTTTGACGAGATGGCTTCAAAAACTAACGGTGTCTTGACGTACTATTATCGCATCGATCCGGAAATTTCCGAAGACGTCGAGGGTTTTTGGTATACCAACCTTGATGGAGAGGGCTTCGTCGAGCGCGAAGCGACCAACATCAAGCTCTATGACACCGAGGATACCTCCAAGTTGGTGTGGTTCACCGTTCCCAAGTACGAAGGGGAGCCCGTTTGGCTTCCTCCCTATATTACCGACAATCTTGGAAAGCGCGTCATTTCCTACAACGTTCCCATCTATTGGCGTGGCAAGTTTGTTGGCGTGGTGGGGATTGAGATCGACTACTCGACTATGGCGGAACAAGTAGAGAGCGTGCGGCTCTACAAACATGGTTATGCGTTTTTGAGTGATGCAAAGGGGAATCTCTTCTTTCATCCTCGTATAGATGTGAGCCAATATTCCGAGGGGGAAGCCCCCCGGTTGCCAGAGTCGGCAACCGGTAAGAGCACCTTCGTTCGATACACGTACGATGGCGTGGAAAAGAAGGCGGTTTGGTTGCCCCTCAGCAACGGGATGCGTTTGAACGTTACGGTGCCGGTGGAGGAGACAGAGGGCGATTGGCAAAGACTCATTCGCGAGATCACAATATATGCCGTCGTCGTGTTGGTGTTGGCGAGCGTCCTCACCATGCTGTACGCCAAACGCATAACAAAGCCGTTGGAAGAGCTTACCGAGGCCGCGGATCAAGTGGATAGGGGAAACTACGACATAGAGCTTACCTATAACCGGGACGATGAGGTTGGTCGGCTTACCAATACCTTCAAGCGTTTGGCTAGCCACATGAAAGACCACATCAGCGACTTGAACCGGCTTGCCTATGTTGATGCCCTCACGCACGTGCGGAACAAGGGCGCTTACGCAACCTTTATTGAGGGCTTGCAGGTGAGCCTTGATGAGCGGCATGGGGAGGTTTCGTTTGCGGCGGGGATGTTCGATTGCGACAACCTCAAGCTCATCAACGATAAGTATGGTCACGAGAAGGGCGATGAGTATCTACTGACGGCGTGCCATCTCATATGTCACGTCTTCCAGCACAGTCCCGTATTCAGAATTGGCGGCGATGAGTTCGCGGTCATTCTTCAGAACGACGACCTCGCGAACAAGGATGTCCTTGCTCAGGAATTCTCCGATGCCATGGCCGAGATTAATGTGGCAGCAACCAACGAATGGGAACAAGCGCACGTTGCCATGGGAATTGCGGTTTACGATGCCCAAGTGGATCACAACGTGAATGATGTTCTGCGCCGTGCAGACGAGCTCATGTACGAAAACAAGCGCATGCGAAAAATGGGGAGGTAGGCGATGCGCCCATCGGTGTGGAGTCAACGGATCCAAAAGGTGGCATTCGTGCTTTCTCTGGTGGTGCTGGTCGTGCTCGTGGTACCTTCCATCGCGTATGCGCAGGAGTCGCATAGAGTCGTACGTGTGGGATGGTTTGAATCTCCATTCAATATTACGGATGAGCTCGGGCGTCGCTCGGGCTATGCCTATGACTATCAACAAAAGATTGCAGCGTATACCGGTTGGGAGTATGAGTACGTTTCGGGCAGTTGGTCGGATTTGCTCCAAATGCTGCAGGAAGGAAAAATCGACCTGCTGAGTGACGTCTCGTATACGGACGAGCGCGCAAAAAGCATGCTTTACTCCTCTCTTCCCATGGGCGCCGAGGAGTATTTTTTGTTTGCTTCCCCTGGCAATCAAGAGATTACTCCAGAGGATTACTCCACGTTCAACGGTAAGAAAATCGGAGCGAACAAGGGAAGTATCCAAATAGGCTACTATAACGATTGGGCGAAGGCCAACGGCGTCCAAGCCGAGATCGTGGAGCTAACAGGGACGGAAGAAGAAAACCTCGCAGAGCTCGCCGCAGGAAACATCGACATGTATCTGTCGCTTGACGGTTTTTTTGACAAGGGCTCTGTTCTGCCGGTGTGTAGGGTGGATGTCTCTGACTATTACTTCGTGGTAAGCAAGTCCCGTCCTGAGCTCTTGCCAGAGCTCAACAACGCCATGAATCGGATTCAAGACGAGAACCAGTACTTTAACCAGCAGCTGTATGCACAATACCTGCAGACCTCAAGTGTAAATAACTACCTCAACAGCAACGAGAGAGAATGGCTGACCAATCATGGTGTCATTCGGGTGGGGTATCAGGACAACTACCTTGCCTTTTGTGCGCAAGACCCGGCAACGGGCGAGCTAACCGGAGCGTTGAAGGAATGGCTGGACGTTGTTTCCAGGAATATAGAAAACGCTGAGCTTGAGTTTGAGCCCGTGTGCTATCCAACTTCCGCAGCCGCCATGGAGGCGATGAAGAATGGCAGGGTGGACTGTGTGTTTCCATCGAACCTCACCAGTTACGACGGCGAGGTTCGTGGCATCTTTTTAACACCTCCCCTCATGCGGACCGACATGTCTGCGGTCATTCGGGAGGCCGACAAACGAAGCTTTGCAGACAACGACCACATAACGGTTGCCGTGAATGCGGATAACCCCAATTACGACCTGTTTTTGCTGGACCACTTTCCCAGCTGGCGCGCAATCTATTTTGCGAATACGGAAGAATGCTTGAATGCCGTTGCAGAAGGACAGGCGGATTGCCTGCTCGTGAGCAACTATCGTCTAAGCAACATCGCCAAAATATGTGAGCGGTTGGGGCTGACTTTTTTGTCAACTGGCACGGAGATGGACTATCGCATAGCGGTGAATCGAGACGACACGGTTTTGTACTCCATTCTTTCCAAGGCAACGGCCGTTGTACCCGCGTCTACCATTAACGCTGCCCTTACGCTGTATTCAATCGAGGACGAAAAGACCGGGATTGCCGATTCGCTTGAGCTGCTCTTGCCAGGAATCCTAGTGGGCTTGCTGGTGGTGGCGGCGCTGGTAGTCCTGTTTATGCTGCTGCGCGGTGCATGGGCCGAGAAGAACGCTGATGATCACGTACAAGCAGACCCCACCGAGGAGGACTTTGTCCTCTTTGACGACCTGCCCATTTCGTATAGCGTCTATCACGTTATGCGCGAAGAGCACAACAAGCTATGCGATGCAAAGATTATCTATGCCAATCGTATGTTCTTCGAGCTTGGAGAGTACGAAGACGATGTGGTGACGGGTCATCATGTGAGGGAGCTGTTTCCCTACATAGAGGAGGAATGGTTCCAAGATGCTTCTAGGGCGGCATTTGATGGTGAGAAGGTGGAGCGTATCTATAATGATCCGCTCATTGGAAAACGATTCCGCGTTTCGATGCAGCAGGTGATGTGTCCGGGCTATTGTGCCATTACGTATTTGGACGCATAGACAGGCATCGGTTTTGCTGCCTTGCGGTTAGCCTTGCCGACGTGTGCCAATTGCTGTGGGCGTGCTCGAATTACGCACAATAGATTTTTTAGTGCGTAACTATGGGGCCGCGGGGGGAGTGCCTTTTCTCAGTTCAAACTTGTGGCTCGCAACGAACGTACCGCCTTTTGCTTAGGGTCTGCCAGCAACCTAGCAACGCACATACAAGCGTACGAGACCGGGCTCCACCAGTTCCCAGTGGTCGCAAAGGCCCTTGATGATGGACAGGGAAAGGTCGTCTCGCTCGTTTGCGGTCGGTTCGCCCTCCGCGACCAGCCTACCGCGATAATCCAAGAGCAGCTCCATATCGATGCCACCCTCACCTGCCACAAGCGTCATGTGGATGTTGGGATCTGTGATGCCGCGCTTGCGTGCGAGCCCGAGCAGCTGGTTGCTCACGGTCTCTTCCACCAACAGCAGGCAGGTGTGTGTGGCACGCCCGCTCATGAACTGACGTTGACAGTATGTTGCGAGCGATGCCTCCATGGCGTGGATGTCGGGGGTCAGCGTGTGTATCTCCCATTCCCAGGCACGTACGCGGAATATGAAGTCGTGCGTTTCTTGCCGCTGGGGATGATCGAAGATCTGCTTGGGTGGTCCTGCCTCCCATAGCTCCCCGCGATCCATGTAGAACACGCGCGAGCTGGCGTCACGTGCAAAGCGCATCTCGTGCGTTACTACCAGCATGGTGAGGCCGCGTTCGGCAAGGCTGGTAATAACCGAGAGTACCTCGCTCACCATTTGTGGGTCGAGCGCACTCGTGGGTTCGTCGAACAGCAAGATCTTGGGCCTCATGGCGAGTCCACGTGCAATGGCCACGCGTTGACGTTGGCCTCCCGAGAGCTCGTGCGGCCAGGCGAGTGCCTTGTCGCGTAGGCCCACTGTCTCCAAAAGATCGAGTGCCTGGTCGTATGCCTCTTGCTTGGACAGGCCAAGCAGGTCCATGGGCGCCATCATGAGGTTCTCTACCACGAGCTTATGGCTGAATAGGGCGTAGTTTTGAAAGACCATCCCCATCTTTTGGCGCATGGCGGGTAAGTCCGTATCTGGATCACACATGTCTATCCCGTCCACCAGAATCTGGCCCGATGTGGGGGTCTCCAATCTGTTAAGACAGCGGATGAAGGTGGATTTGCCCGTGCCGGAGGGACCGATAATGGATATTACTTCCCCCTCATCCACGGTGGCGTTTACATCCTTGAGCGGGGTTACGTTTGGATACTCCTTACGCAGATGACGTACCTCTATAAGGCTCATGATTCGACCCCTTCAATTTGGCGTGGGCGGTTGGTGACGTCGATTCTTGCAGCAATCCTGCCCAGCACCCAGGCGAGCAAGCGGCAGAACAGAAAGTAGATGATGGCAGTCGAGATGAGCGGAAAAAATGCGTCCATGGTACGTGCGCGAATCAAATCACTGGCTCGCGTGAGGTCCTGCACTGCAATGTATCCTACGATGGAGGTGTCCTTAACCAGGCTCACGAACTGTCCCATGAGCTGAGGCACGAATTGTTGGCGTGCCTGCGGGAATACGATCTTCTTGAACACGTCCTTGCGCGTGTACCCTAGTGCCAACCCCGTCTCTTCCTGAATAATGTCAATGCTGTCTACAGCGGTCCACATGGTGGATCCTGCCGTAGAACCAAACGCCAGCGTAAAGGCAATGATGGCAACGAGCGTCCCGGGCACGCTAATGGAGCCAAACACCACGTAATACAGCACCATGAGCACTACAACAAGTGGGATGCCGCCCATGAGTGCCTGATACCCATTCACAAGCTTGCCAATCCAGCGAACCCCGCTGCGGCGTGCGATTACGGTGCCATACCCCAGCAATATGCCGAGCGTGCCCGCGCATACGCTTATGAGTATGGTTACGCCCAAACCCGAGAGGATGAGCTGCCAACGGTCCTCTTCAATAAAGGTTTTGCGGAAGGAGCTGGCGATGTCGCTTAGGAAACCTGCGCCTTGGCCGGTGCCTTCTTTTGACTTGACAATAACCGATATAGTGGTGGGCATTACCGTGTCACTAAAGTCGCACACAGAGGCACGCTCGGGGGTTTGGGTAAGGGTGCCGCCAAAGTCGGCCTTGCCGCTGTCGACTGCGGCGAAGATCGAGTCCATGGGAAGTGTGCTCACCTTGAGGTGGTACCCAAGTTCGCGTGCGATGAGCAACGCCAGCTCAACGTCGTAACCTTCTGGTGTGCCGCCCTCGCCAACATACGAGAACGGCTCAATGACGCCAGAGGTCACGAATCGTAGGGTACCGTTGGGAGCATCCCAGTCCTGATCTGGCAGATCCTTGCCTTCCTCGTCTGCCGCGACCCACTTCTTCTCGAGCTTTGCCAGCGTTCCGTCGTCGCTAAACTTCTTGATAAGCTCGTTGAACTGCGCGGTGAGCGATGATCCCCTGGGGAAGAAGAATCCCTCGGACACGTCGGCAATTGGCTCGGGAAGCAACGCCACCGTGCCCGGACGTCTGTTTACCGCAAGCTGGCAGCAGTACGAGAGCTGAACGGCGGCGTCTGCCTTGTCTGCCTCAACGGCCGCTACGCATTCTGCCAAAGAGGGGTAGAAATGCTCGGTGGTGTTCTGGAGCCGCTCTTGGACGCGGATGTTGTAGACGCTGCCGTTAACATAGGCGAAGCGCTTTCCCTCTAGCTCCTCAAGTGTTTGGTATATGGGTTGGGGCACCGACTCTTCCGTCTCGTTTGCCCGCGCGATTGTGGGAACGAGGGCAAATGCCATGGATGCAAGCAGCACGCAGAGCATCAGCACCTTCCCCAACGACCCATGCCTTTCGGCATTGCCTTCCATAGCCGTCACCCTCTCGGAATCCGAGGCGCCTCCAGATATGATTACATTATTTCACATATGCCCGGAATGAGTAACCACTGAGGGACAG
>JAFWMI010000298.1 GCA_017513965.1 Atopobiaceae bacterium | reverse complement strand
TTCGTCCTCTCGGCGTCGCTACATTCCTATTGGCTACGTTTCGCCGGACGTGGCAGCAAACGACGCCGTTGTCATAGTCTCAAACGCAACGCTGTATGATTTCGGCCTGTTATCATCCCAGACGCACAATGCTTGGATGCGCACCATTGCAGGAAGGTTGAAAAGCGACTACCGCTATGCTCCTTCCGTCTACTACAACTTCCCATACCCGCAGCCGACCGAAGAGCAAAGGGCGGATGTGGAGCAAGCAGCACAAGGCGTTCTCGACGCACGGAAGAACCATCCGGATAAGCCGTTGGCAAAACTCTACGACCCCGACAAGATGCCTGACGACCTTCGCATCGCGCATGATGCGCTCGATACAGCTGTAGAAGCCGCTTACGGCGTCGACTTCAACGGTGACGAGGAGAAGATCGTCGCGCACTTGTTCAAGCTCTACGCAGAGAAGACCGCTAAAGCATAGTGTCTCGTGCGGCCACTTGGTCACCACCGGCGTGTTGAGCAAGCTGCCTATTCCGTACGGCTTCGCCGCCGCAATAGCAAACGTCCGCCATCCCCGCCAACGGCGCTACGGCAATGCCCTCGGCCTGCCAGACTTCGTCTGTACGGCTGGGGCTCGCTCTTGCTCGGGCGGGCGGACGTTTGCGGGGGATGCCCCGCGCCCCTAGGAGGCACATACATGGGAGAGCTCAGGAGGCTGGAGGCTCGGCTAACAGGAGAGCAAATGGATATGCTCGATGGACTCGCGCATGATACCGGTCTCACGAAGACGGATGTCATACGTACGCTCATAACGCACGCTTCCGTCGCGGACGAGCTGGACATCACTGGCGACACCGTCATCGTCCTCGACCGCGCCTCCGCATCTAAGATTGCCTACCAACTGCGAAAGGTGGGCATAAACCTCAACCAGGCAACGGCAGCGCTCAACACGATCGCCCGGGCAGCACAGAAAGCTACAGACGATTCCCTCCAGGTGCTCGACATCGTAGAGGCTATCGAGTCCGTGAAGTATCTCCTCATCGGTTACGAGGGGACGAGGAGGTCGGCCAGAAATCTCATGGAGGGCCTCACGGGCTCCCGCGGAGTGTTCCTCGACCGCCTGGACTCCGTAGCGGGAAGCGCCGACCACTCCGCTGCACCCGAGCCTCTCTCGGACCTCGACTGATGGAGATTCCATGACTCGGCTCCTTAGGGACACTTAGGGACACTTAGCGGTCATTGTCGGGCGCCTGAAACGCCGTCAACTGCGACCATCTTTGCCATCCAAGCGGAACGGCACCCAAGGAGGCAAGATGGCTCATCAGCTGACAACGAGGAACGCACGCGAGCCCGAGCTCATATCAATAAAGGAAGCCGCGAGGATGCTCAACGTGTCCGCGCGGACGGTGAACAGGCTCTGCCTCGAGGGAAGGGTCAAGGCCGTGCGCGTGGGGTACCAGTGGCGCATCAATCGCCGCGCCCTTCGCGAATACGCAGGGCTCGACTAGCATGTCCGAGGAATCGCCCTCTTACTCTCGCGTCTGGGGTCCGATCGTGCACGCCATGGTCCAGTCGGGAGCTTCGGGGCAGGAGTGGGCTGTGCTCGTCGCGCTCCTGCGATGGCAGCGGGAAGGCAGCAACGTCCTCTCCATGAGCGTGCCGACGATCTGCAAGTACACGGGGCTTGACGAGGACACCGTACGCCACAGGCTCTCAAGCCTCTCAAAGCGCTACTTCGTGAGCGCCGGAGGCAACGAATTCCCCATCCTAGAGGTCATAAAGCCCGCAGGGAAGGGCCGAACGGCTTTATACGCCCTCTGCGTGCCCCGTCTGGGGCCCGAGGACGGATCGAACATGCTCACGCGCAAAGAGCGCGTCGAGTGGGAAAAGAGACGCGGGGGTAACGACAACGTATGACGTGTTTGTCATACGGAGCTTTCAGTAACCCAGAGAATTCCATCGAATGACAGGTTTGTCATACATTGAGCTGCTTTCGTCCCTTTGTGGACGGATCGGACGACCTTCATCGTGTGACGTCTCTGTCACACGTTGGCCTGACAGAACGACACTCCCATGACACCATGTCAGAGGAGCGTCAGAGCGGGGACAAACTCGTCATCAAGAGACAACGGTTACGAAGACAATGCCGTCAGCCAAACGGACAGATTTGTCACGCAGCCCATGACAGGGATGTCATCCTAATAAGAACTGTCATAAGAACTATTTGTAAGAACGCATGCCCGCATGAGACCAAGAAGCACATGATTGCTTGGCATGCCACAAGCATTCTGATGTCATCTGGCAATTACACGATACGGACGTCGTTGAGGCCATATATGGTTACCGAGGAATGACATAGCGTTTCAGCAGGTAAACGACTTGCTCTAAGACCATATTCGGCCATTGCAAAGTAATGGTGGCGGTTTGTTCGACTACACCATCTCAAGATTATAGAAGGGCTTAGAACAGGTCATCTACCTGCTAGTTTACCACTGAGGAAGCCTTCGCCCAGTCGTCGATGGACTTCTCACGGCCAAGGCCAAGGGCAGTGAGCGCGCGCTCGTGCCCCATGTGCCCGAGCTTGACGAGTG
>JAFWMI010000297.1 GCA_017513965.1 Atopobiaceae bacterium | reverse complement strand
CTTCGCAGACATGCTCAAACGAATCGAAAGACTGCTGATGGCTGCGGTTCGAGAGCATGCCTATCTGCGTGCATGGGGAGGCCTCACGGACGAAGACCGCACGGCGTTGGACGCCGTAAAGGAGGGCATGGGTGCTGAGACTTGCGCCAACGTACCAAACATGCTCTGTGGTCTGCTGCATCGTTACTGGGGCGTAAAACCCGTAGTGCTCATTGACGAGTACGACGCACCCATGGAACGAGCATGGACGGGCGACTACTGGGACGACGCATCGGACTTCATGCGTGACCTCATGAACTCCACGTTCAAGACGAACCCCGCCCTCGGGCGTGGCCTCATTACGGGTGTTACGCGTGTCTCTCGCGAGTCCATTTTCTCCGACCTCAACAACCCGGAGATCGTAACCACATCCTCACGCAAGTACCGTACGTCCTTCGGTTTCACACAGGAGGAGGTAAATGACGCACTCGAGGAATACGACCTTGCTGACATGCGTGACGAAGTGTGTCGCTGGTACGACGGCTTCACCTTCGGAGGACAGGAGAGTATCTACAACCCCTGGTCTGTTACCAAACTCCTAGAAAGCGGCGGAACCTTCGACGCGTACTGGGCAAATACGAGTGGAAACAGCTTGGTCTCCAAGACAGTGCGCAAACAAGGTGCGGGGTTCAAGGCAGACTTCGAGGAACTCATGCGTGGCGGCGAGGTAGCCAAAATCATAGACGAGCAAGTGGTTTTCTCCGAATTGCGTACGCGGCCAAATGCCGTATGGGCACTGCTACTCGCGGCGGGCTATGTAACCAGCCCTGGATCGGTACCCCACGACATGGTGCACACGCCACGTCGCCTGCGTCTTACGAATCTTGAGGTCGAGGCAACCTTCGACCGCATGGTGCAGGGCTGGTTTAACGAGGCCGAGGAAAACTGGGATGGCCTCGCATCGGCGCTGATGGCAGGTGATGCGCGCACGGCCACGCGCGCCCTCGCCGAGGTCACGCGCTACTGCATGAGTTCCTTCGACGGAGGGAGGCAACCTGCAGAGTCCCAGCCAGAGCGCTTCTACCATGGCCTTGTGCTGGGAATGCTTGCCAGCCTGCGCGAACGGTGGAGCGTGGAATCAAACCGCGAGAGCGGCTTTGGACGCTACGATGTGGCATTGGTGCCCGTGGATGGCGCCCGGGGAACCGACCCCGCAGTGGTAATTGAGTTCAAGGTTTTCGACAGCGACGATGAGCAGGAGCTTTCCAACACCTGCGCTCGCGCCCTGCAGCAGATTGAGGAGAAGGACTATGTAGCCGGCCTCATTGCACGTGGCATCGCAGTTGAGAGAATCCTCACCTATGGCATTGCCTTCCGCGGCAAGGAGGTGCTGGTCGCCCTCGGCGCGCGTGCTTAGCCCAAAGGGCGACAGCCCTGCGATCGTGCCGTTCGAGATTCGCATCGCGAATACCGGTGAGGTCATCGCACTTGTTTTTGCAGGCGCTCAATCACGGCAGAGTGCTCCTTGGTCTTCTTGCTGTACGTTATGCCCACGAGCAGTATGGGTCCGCCATAGTCCTTGAGCACCTTGGGATAGTTGCGACTGCGAATCTGCTCCAACGCGGAGTCAACCGGATCATCCCATTTGAGCTCCACCACCAAAGCGGGAATGCGCGCATAGCGCTTGGGCAGGTAGACTATGTCGGCAAAGCCATGACCGCTGGGCAGCTCCTCCACCTCAGCATACTTCTCGATGGCCGTAAGGTAGGCAAGCTTTACCGCAAAGCGCAGGGACTGCTCGTCGTTGTACCAATCGGGTCCCACACGCGAGTCGTGGGCTGCCGCAACGGACGCGGCCACCGCCTCGTCATCGCCCTCAAACGTCGCCCGCAGCGTTGCGTCTGCCGCCTCGATCAAGCGTCGTATCTCTGGGTGCGACCCACGCTCCAAGGCAGCCACAAACTCCATGCGCACTTCCTCGTTGGGCACGCGCACGGTATCCGACTCCTCGTCAAAGGCAACGTATCCCAGGTGCGCCAATACGGTGAACACGTCGTCGGCGTCGTTCACCTCACGCATGTCGTTGTCGAACTTGCGCGGATTTATGGCAATGCGCTCACCTGCCACGAGGTCGGCAACCTTGTCCTGCAGGCCGTCGAAGTCACGCTCGATGTAGGTAAGCAGCGAGTCGTATGCGGCGGTACTCGTCCAGTACGACGAGAAGCGCCCACTCTCCATGGCCCGTATAACCGAGAATGGCGCGTACAGGTGCAACGCTGCGCCACCATCGGGGTCTGGCAGCTCGTAGCCGTCGTACCAACGCCTCGCCTCGGCAAAGTCCATGCCATGCCGCTTGCAGAGCTCGCGTACCTCGCCCTCAGTAAAGCCCACGTAAGGGGCGTAACGCTCTGGGCTCAGCATGGTGTACTCGCGAAACTCCGATATGGCAGACTGCGTGTTGTATCGCTTGATGGGCAGGATGCCCGTCATGTACGCCGCAGCCACCGCCTCTGCGGTAAAGTTGGTGTTCTTGAAGAGCGCACGCAGGAAGTCAACGTAGCGACGCGTCTCCTCCTCGCCGCGCTCGCGAATGGGCGCATCCCACTCGTCAACGAGGAAGATGAATGGTCGCCCCGTATGGCGCACGACAGACAGAATGGCGGCAGTCAGGCTGCGGGGAACTTCAAGCTCGGGATACTCCAGGCGCATCTCTTCAACGATGAGTCTTCCTGCAGCGTGCGCGGCGTCCTCCCCATCGGTGGCCTGATACAAGACGTCCGTCATGTCCAGGCGAACGACGTTGTATGCGTTCAGGTGCTCCTCGAACGAAGGGTCTCGGGCGATGGCGAGGTCCTCGAACAGGGCATGGGAGTCACATCCCCAGGAGTAGTACGCGCAAAGCATCTCCGCTGCATACGATTTGCCGAACCGTCGTGGACGACTCACACAGACAAGCCGTCGCGGACTACCGATGGCCTCGTTGACAAGACCAATGAGCCCTGTCTTGTCGACGTACTCGCCACGCCTTGCAATGCTGAATCCCTGGTTGCCCGGGTTGATGTAGGTGCCCATGCGCACGTCCTCTCTGCAAACGGCAACAGCGTAGCACAAGCAAGGGACAGAACGGCCGTCACGCGTTCCCGGTCTTGTCGCAAGGCCGCTTGGAAACCCGCTGTCCCAAGTATCACTCGCAAACACGGGCGATGTCCGGCCTTCTCGGCTCAGAAAAGAGCAACGTTACGCTCCCCCACCGTTGCCTTGCAAGCATATCGCAGGCACGAGCCACGTCCTCGCACATAAGCCCGAGGTATGCAGCGCGCCCAATGGTGCGCTCAACTACTGCGGCCGGCAGAAACCTCTCCATCTCCGACTTAAAGGCCAACGAGTTCATGGCATCGAACGCGAGCCCAGAGCCGTGCTCGGCGAGCGCCCGCAAAGTAAGATGGCACCCGTAAACCGCATACACCAGACCCCCATGTACGCAGTTTTGGAGTTTTTTGGCGGCTTCCAAGCGGCTAAACCTCTATTTCTACGTACATACGTCATCCATACGTACGATTGTCCTGTCAAGCAGGAGCACGAGCAACATTTGACCCCCGCTGCAGCAAGCGATGAGACAACGGGCCATCAACGCAATGCGAAGGCAGATTATGGGTACCCTCAATGGCCAAGCGGATGCGTGTCTCCCCCATTGCATTCAATTACCGCGGAGCAACGCCGCCTTTCATCTGCTGCTTGCACGCATACATTTGTTTGTCGGCACGGCGGAAGGTTCCAGCAACATCAGAATCGAGGTTGGGGTCATACCGCACAAAGCCAATGGCAGCCGAGATGCGCTCCCACGGCTTGAGCTCACGCGCGTCCGCATGCTCGAATTCGTCGATCTTGGCGCGGAATTCAGCCACTAGTTTGTCAACCTCGTCATAGTCATTGTTCTTAAGGATCACCACAAACTCGTCCCCACCAATGCGAAATACCGGTGAATGCATAAACACAGTGCAAATGAGGTCACTCAGCTTGCGAAGAGCCATGTCGCCACAGTCATGCAGATTCGGCCTGTTTGCGCACGCTCCGTTCCCACGACATTCCAAAAGAGTCACCGCAGACCGATGGGCACGTCGCTCCTTAACGTGCCCTCGTACAAGTATCAGGCGTGGTACGATTAACATGGCATCGATTGCATAAGAAGGGGTCAGCATGATTCTTGCAAAGCAGCCGTCTATTGAAGACGTCAAGTCTGAGCGTGAGCTCATTGCGCACATCGAGCCAGCCGACGACGAGCTGTTGGTGGAGGATAATCGCGTGCAGGTGATTGCAACGGACGAAGAAGTCGCCCCAGCCGACAACAATGCAGCGGAATAGAGTATTGATGTAGAGGCTTGCCGTAGCGATGACTGTGTGCCGCCCGAATGACCAGCGCGTATGAGCATACGGCTTGTCGCACAGCATGGCAGGTAAACTGGTTATTACAAACGGCTATCGTCAGAAATCCTCGGTTTCACCGTATCGCTCGAGCGCGTACTCGTCAAAGTAGGGAAGCAAGAAGGTCAACCTTCCACGTTGTGATCCATCAACGATGCCCTTTCGCATGAGGCGACGACGATAGGGCGACAGCTGGTTTGAGGCAAGTCCCAACTCGCCAGGCGACCCGTGTTCGACGACTTCCTGTTCGACACAGAGATGCCAAGACTTGTGGACTTTGAGTGGGCGATACGCGCCTCCGGCTCGTACAGGTTCTTCCTGGTGGACGACGTCTTGGCCGACGTCTACCGATATTTGTGCTTACTAGCATCGCCGCCTTATCTTACGGGTTGTGTCTTGCTTTCACGGTTGGCTCGACCACCTACATGTCGACGAGCCAACAGTCGTGAAGTCAGCCATCGACATGCTGGTGCGCCACTCGTGAAAAGCACATGCGTACAACAGACCCGACCAACTCGAGATGTGAGCCCGCGGCTCGACTCTCTTGGCAAGGCGAAGCCGCACTGTCGGAGTCGGTGCTTCTTGGCGCACGAGGCAGTATGGACGATGTGGACTAGCTGAGCATCCCCTTTATTTTGCGCGGCAGCCACGTGATTCCACGGCCAATGCACCAAGAACTGGAATGCGTAATGCTCTCAAGACGTCGCTCGGCTTTCAACAGGCGTTTGTTGGCCTTATTGAGTTCTTTGCCCTGCTTTGCATTCTTTTGACTCAGCTGCGTGAGCTGCTTTTGCTGGCGACCGACTTCGGCCCGCAGCTCCGCAACGGCTCGTTCATTGCCCTCGTTTCGTTGCTCAAGGATTTTGATATTTGCCCGGAGTGCCTCAATCGGGGCCATGATGTCCGCTTGCGCAATTGCCCTTGACTCAAACGAGATACTGAGCATACCTGTCCCGGAAGTTTGGGCAAGCTCATACATGGGGTCGGTCGTGTAGAAAACATCCCATCCGTCAACCTGGGCGAATGCGTTAAGAGGCCTCGCGTCCACCTGTTGGCCATCAAGTGTCACGTCGACTACGCGGTACTTACGCATGGTTCCCTCGTCGGGATCTATGCGTATGGAGCGGGGCACGCCGCCCTTACAGCACGTATCGAGGTCCCAGCCAAGCGTAACAACACCATGCTCAACGCTGCGGCACGAGGGGTGAAAGTGTACGTCTTTTGAATACCCGCTGCCATAGTTGAGGAAGATACCACCTTTGTAGGGGCTCAGGGGCATTGTTATCGAACGTGTGATCTCCGTCAGGGACCTTAGGCTATCTGGGTTCGAGAGGACATTGCATATCGAAGGACGATCGCTTTCGTTTTGTGCCTCTAGCTCATCTTGCACGCGTGCTAGGTTATCAAAAAAGACGGCAAGACGGTCTGTTGACTCTGCCAGAGGACGAATGGCAAACTCGAACTCAGGATACTTGGCACACAGCTCGGCATGCTTCTTCCAAATGAGCTGAAAGCTACGTGTAAGCACTTCTTGGGATGAGCGCGTAATCGAGTCGTTTTGTAGATAAACATCAACCAAAACGTCGTCCAACAAGAAGAATCGGTACGAGCCGGAGGCGCGTATGCTCCACTCAAAATCAACAAGACGTGGCATCTCTGGATCAAACATATAATCGTTAAATACGACTCGCTTGGCAAGGATGGTCGGCGTGCCTACTTGCGACTCCTTAATGAGCGCCTGTCGGCTGATTAACCCTGCGGGAGCAGTAGGAAAGACAACGTCAAACCTCTTTTCGTAGTTATGACGTTTGAATCTGCAGGTACACACGTCGGCGTTGGCTGCCACGAGTGCCCTGAGTTGCATCTCGAGCTTATTGGGACGCCACGCGTCGTCGCTGTCCTGAAGGGCGATGTAATCACCCCGTGACATCTCGATGCCGACGTTGCGCGCAACACATTGTCCGGATCTGGCGTCGAGCCTCGTGTAGCGCAACCGATCGTCTTCTTGGCCTATGGCCTTTACGAGTTCCTCAGTGCCATCGGTTGAGCAATCGTCAACTATGATGAGCTCAATATCTTGGTATGTTTGATTGAGCACGCTGCGGATGGATCTTTCGATAACATAGCCTCGGTTGTAGGTGGGTATTATTACGGAAACCATTCGGCCCCTTTAATCAATGGTGTTTGCTTAAATGCTACGCAGGAATGCATTGTATCGCCTTTTTTATATATTGTAGTGCAAACCACTCCAAAAAGCACCTCATAGAATTGCTTTGGCACTCAAGGGCATAAAGGGCTGCAGGTCAGTCCAAGAAGTGGCACGAGCAACAGCGTTCCGCACGCAGCCAAGCGTGGCGGCATTATGCATCTCTTTCTCGCAGCGAGGCATTTAGCAACGCCCTCACCGCTTAAGACGCAAACGTCTGAGCACAAGACCGCCCAGGTGTCGCGCGGTCCACTTGATGGAACGCTCATGCTCCTTGCCGACCTTGACCTTGCGTTCCAAAGTGGACACGTTGCGCTCCAACGAAGTCACGCGCTTTCTCAGCACCTTCTTCTCATCGGTGAGCGTAGAGAGCTTCTCTTGCAAGCACTTTTGCTCATGCGCTGCACGCACAGCATCCCTTGCCCTGAGCTGCTGCTCCTGCGCAAGGCTCTTAACGCGCGCGTCAACAGCCCCCATAAGCAGCTTTTCCGTTCGGCCAAAGAGTGGCGTTACCATTGCCGATATCTGCACCGTGTGCGTACCCTGGGGAAGCACAATCTCAATCTGTGGGTCGCCCGTATTAAACAGATAGCCCCTCTCAAAAGGCATGCCGTTTGTTGCGCGAGGGGCCACCTCCTCGTAATTCGCGCGCACGCACAGATCCTCAACCATGCACGAATGGCCCTCTATGGGGTCGTAGCGCAAGCGCGTAGCATTGAGCTCGGCGACGTTTACCACCGCCACAAAGCGCCGTTCTGGATACACAAACAAGCACAGGCGACGATCCGGCGAGAATTGCTCGCCCTCCCCTGCATAAAAAATGGTACATGGCAGCGCAGACATATCCCATGCTGGCGGTTGTATGCTTACCACGTTCTCAGGCGTTATAACAGCGCTCTTACGCGCCTCCACCAGCATGTGTTCCACACGTCCCCATGGATTCAGCTCCGGCGCCTTGAGCTCCGTAACACCCATCTCAAAGTACCAATCAAAGCCTCCGTCCTCGATCGAGCACGGACGTTCGGCCATGTAGTCAGCCCGTATTATCCCCAGGCCCGACGTAACAAAGAGCGGTTGCAAATCGCGTGGAGCAAGACGTGCCCCCGCGAGACGTAGCGAGCCCTTTACCTGGCAACCAGAAGACCCCGAGAGCAATAGCGCGGCCCTCCTATTGCTTGCCGCGTTGTGAAGAGAAGCCCAAAGGCTTCCCTCGTTCGTGAGAACTCGGGCGCAGCAAGCAAGGAGCATGGTGGGATCAAGCACCGCATCGAGGGTATAAGGGAGCAGCACATAGTCGAAGGCGTGCCCACTCAAAGCCTCTGTCCAATCCGCGTTCTCCAAATCCCCCTCAATGAACTCGAAAGCGCCCCACGACCGAGCTTCCTTGACAAGCTCGCCCGACGTCACCACGCTCACACGGCAGCTGGGAACGGCCGCCAAGTCGTCAAGAAACCCTGCCGAAGGAAAACCGCACACGAGCACGGTGCTGCGCGGACGTACCACACGCACCAGCCTGCGCAACACATCGCCTTCATCGAGCAGTGGCATGGGAGTGTCAAACAAATGAGATCGTACGCGATTAAGAGTTCGACTTCCACTTGCCCATGCGCTATAGCACGATGATCACGCAACCAACGCTCACATGCGACGCCCTTTGTTAATCTTTATCTGCCATGAAGGATGCGAAGGCATACGTAGCATCATCACTGGGCTTAGAGCGAGGCACCCTCAGGCAGAGCTTGTCTTTGCGCTCTGCCTTCCGCAAGAGTTCGCCGATCCTCTCGCCTTCGCCTCGTGCGACCCCTTGCGCAATCGAAACCACGTCTTTGGCTACGCCCATAGCTACCGCCGCGGCATAACCGTCGGTGCATACAAACACCGACCGGACAGAATCCCGCACAAACGTCTTCGTTAGCTCATGGCCAAATCCCCTGCATGATATGTCGGCAGCCCAGTATCCATTCTCTTCGTTCATCCTCAGCCGATTTGCCTTAAAACAGTCGTTCAGAGCAATGCGTGCCTCCGCCATGCTGACCTTACGCGACGTGGCGTAATCATACATACGGTCATAGTTGAGTTGGTCGAGCTTGTCTAGCGTATCGTCGTGAATAAGCTCCCACGTTTCATCAAGGGTCTCGACAACCGCATAACAATCGCCCAGCATCGCAATCTCTAGATTGGCACCGGACCAACGCGCGGCGGCGAGACTTCCGTTTGGCATGTCAATCCGCTGGAGCGTCTCCGCACCAGGAAATGCGAGGTATTCCTCTGCCACCTCGCTGCCAGCGCGTCGTAGGGCGTCTTGCAGCCTCACATCCATCCCAAGGTATAGGGCACAACGCTCGGCCAGCCGTTGGGCATACCAAGCCGCATCGCTTGTGCCCACTACGATGTTAGCCTTTGTAAGTCCCGTAGCACCATCAATCAACACCATGGTACCAGAACTCTCATGTATGCAAGCATAGTCCTCGTTGTGCCTAGCATGGCCCGAGCCCGTCCAAGAACGTATTTCGCTATTCTCCAAGAGCATCATTTGTATCACGCAGCCAAATCAGCATTAGACGATGCTTGAAAAGTGTACCATGTCCGCATCCTTGAGGGACCAACTTCTGCCTACAAGCATTACCAGTCTTTGCCGCCCCAGGGTATGCACTCTTCGTGCTTGGCCGGTCAAAACACAGAGGTGCAGCCCTTGATCTCCCAAGACAAAGCAAAAGGTGTACGCACGTTCGAACGAGCATCAGATTATAGTTGCAGCCGGTGGTTCGTCGGACGACTGCCGACATTGGGGACTGCGGTGGAGAACTTG
>JAFWMI010000296.1 GCA_017513965.1 Atopobiaceae bacterium | reverse complement strand
GTTTATATGTCTCGTGCGGCCTAACGAGCCTTGAGCAGGTTTGCGAATTCGAGCGCCTTGCCT
Source organism: Atopobiaceae bacterium (assembly GCA_017513965.1). Taxonomy (GTDB): domain Bacteria; phylum Actinomycetota; class Coriobacteriia; order Coriobacteriales; family Atopobiaceae; genus RUG440. The sequence goes on along the minus strand of JAFWMI010000296.1, from coordinate 22,800 downwards.
ACGTCGCCATCCACCTTGAGCTTGCGCAAGGTAAACGCCAGCACTGGGTCAAGCTTACCGTCTAGAAGCTTGTCGTAGTTCTTCATGTTTATGGTTATGCCACAGCTGCGGTCGTTATACTCGTACGGCTCGACCGTAATGGCGCCGTTCTTTACCTCAACGTACAGAACGCCGCCTTCTTTAAGGTTTACCTGCACAGCGAGGAAGTCCGTTCCCGCTGCGTCAATTTGCGAGGCGACCTCGCGCGTCTTTGCCAGCAGTTCGTCAAACGTCATCGGTGCTCCTTTCGTGGTCCCGGCATTACACAAAGCATAATGCGCACGCGGCGACTCAAGGCATCCAAATCGGCATACGCGCAACAACACCCTTTGCCCCTATTGTTCCACCATTACCACGGCCATGAAACGTGGTATCGTTTGTCATTGTTTACTTTTGCAGACAGGAGCGGGTAATGGAGACAGGCCGGGTGCTGAGCGAGCTGGAAATCGGCCAGAAGGCCATCATCACCTCCGTAGGTGGTGAAGGCGCGCTGCGCCAGCACTTCTTGGACATGGGCGTGATTCCCGGCGTACAGGTGGAGTTTGTAAAGCGGGCGCCGCTGGGTGACCCGCTGGAGTACCGCATCCACGGATACGAGCTCACGTTGCGCAAGGAGGATGCGGCAAAGATTGGTGTAACGATCGTGAGCGGTACGGACGAACGCGACCCTACCGCGAACACCGTACCCACCAGCGAGGATACGACGCACCCCGGGCTGGGCGAAGGCGGTCGGTTTCACTCCCGCGCCGACGAGCATCCGCTGCCCGATGACGCCACGCTCACCTTTGCGCTCGCCGGCAACCAAAACTGCGGCAAGACGACGCTCTTCAATCAGCTCACCGGGTCCAACCAACACGTGGGCAATTTCCCCGGCGTTACCGTGGACCGCAAGGAGGGACCCATTCGCGGTCGCGACCACACCAACGTCGTGGACCTGCCGGGCATCTATTCCATGTCGCCCTACAGCAGCGAGGAGCTCGTCTCGCGCGAGTTCATCCTCAACGAGAAGCCAACGGGCATCATCAACATCGTGGACGCCACCAACATAGAGCGCAACCTGTACCTCACCATGCAGCTCATCGAGCTCGACGTGCCCATGGTGCTCGCGCTCAACATGATGGACGAGGTGCAGGGCAACGGCGGCTCAATCCGCATCAACGAGATGGAGGGCATGCTGGGCATTCCCGTGGTGCCCATCTCGGCCTCCCACAACGAGGGCGTGGGCGAGCTGGTGGACCATGCGCTGCACGTCGCACACTACCAGGAGCGACCGGGTCGAATGGACTTCTGCGATGCCAACGACCATGGCGGGGCCGTGCACCGCTGTCTGCACGGCATCATGCACCTCATCGAGGACCATGCGGAGCGTGCAGGCATCCCCATACGCTTTGCCGCCACCAAGCTTGCCGAGGGTGACGAGCGCGTAACCGAGGCGCTTGGCCTCACGGACGAAGAGCAGGTGATGATCGAGCACATCGTGCATCAGATGGAGCGCGAGCGCGGACTCGACCGCGCCGCGGCCATTGCCGAAATGCGCTTTGCCTTTATCGCCAAGGTCGTCGCACAAACGGTGGTAAAGCCGCGCGAGAGCAAGGAGCACCTGCGCAGCGGCCGCATCGACCGGCTGCTCACCGGCCGGTTTTCCGCCATCCCCATGTTCTTCGCCATCATGTTCTCGATCTTCCTGCTCACCTTTGTCGTGTTGGGCCCGTTCTTCCAGGGCATCATTCAAATGGCCCTTGACGCGGTTACGGAGGCAGCCGCAGGCGCGCTGGTCACGATAGGTGCCAGCGATGCCGCCCTGTCGTTCGTAGTCAACGGGGTGCTCAACGGCGTGGGAACGGTGCTGCTGTTTGCCCCGCTCATCGTAATCATGTTCTTCTTCCTCTCCCTGTTGCAGGACACCGGCTACATGGCGCGCGTTGCGTTCTTTATGGACCGGTCGCTTAGGAGGATTGGCCTCTCGGGTCGATCCATCGTGCCCATGCTCATGGGATTTGGCTGCACCGTTCCGGCCATCATGGCCACGCGCACGCTGCCCTCGGAGCGCGACCGAAAGCTCACCATCCTGCTCACGCCGTTTATGAGCTGCGTTACCAAGCTCACCATATACGGGTTCGTTACGCAGCTGTTCTTTCCCGAGCAGGCGGGATTCGTGATGATTGGCCTCTACGTGCTGGGCGTGGCGGTCGCCATCATCGTTGGTCACATAACGCACCGCATCGCCTACCAAGGCGAGGCTGTCCCGTTCGTTATGGAGCTTCCCAACTACCGCATGCCGTCGCCCAAGAGCGTTGGTCGGCTGGTGTGGGACAAGTCCAAGGACTTCATCTCGCGTGCGTTTACCGTCATCCTTATGGCAACGCTCGTCGTGTGGTTCCTGCAGTCGTTCTCGCCCGGGCTCGAGCTGGTGGGCAACCCGAGCGAAAGCATCCTCGCCGTGTTGGGCGGGTTGCTTGCGCCGCTGTTCGCACCCATCGGCTTTGGCGACTGGCGTTTTGTGACGGCGCTCATCGCGGGATTCATGGCAAAGGAGACGGTCGTCTCGACGCTCACGGTGCTCTTCTCGTCGACCTCTTCACTCATGGCAGCGCTCTCGCCCGCAGCGGCGGCGAGCTTTCTAGTGTTCTGCCTGCTCTACACACCGTGCATCGCCGCCATCGCAGCGGTTAAGCGTGAGCTGGGCGCAAAGTGGGCCGTGGGCGTTGTGGTGCTCCAGTGCCTCATCGCCTGGGTCGTGGCCTTTCTCGCCTTTGGCATTTGCCTCGCCTTGGGCATGGGCTAGCACACAGTAAGGCAAAGGGGGCAGTCCCTAACGTCTCGAGGGACTGCCCCCACACGAAGGGGAGCACCCCAAACGTGCGAATACCCACTCAGTGATGGATTACGCTAGTAGCAGAAGCCCGGAGATACTCCACCGAGCTCATTGCACGCCAACGCGCCAGACGAGCCACCGCTTCCAGCCACGCGGAAGCAGTAGATGTCCTTTTCTGAAAAGTTTGGACCGAGAGGTTGAGGCGAGCGAAGCCACCACCAAGAGCCCTGGCATGTGCTATCGAAAGATTGCAGCCCTTCTTTGTGAACGTAGAAAGTATGCACATACGTGGTTTCCGTGTCGCGATAGAATTTGTACTGAGAGCCCTCGACATTGAGCACATCGCGACCATACCAGTCATTATACGCGTCCCCATACACCTCTGTATAAGAAAGCAACCAAAGCTTGTCGTTGGTATTGGTCACCTTGGTGGGGTCTCCTGTGTTACCCGTGTTGTTGGTCGCCTTCTTGACCTCTACGATGTTGCTCCGAACTTCCGAGGGCAACGTATAAAAAAAGTCGTTGTTAAGCCAGGAACGCATGTCGCAGGCGGCCCATCCACCCGAGATGGTAAGCGCATTGTTCATTGCGTGAGCAGCCACAACGGTTTCGAACTCGAACGTGACGCCAGCCTTGCCACCCCCTACCTTGGTGTCGTGGCGGATGCCTGCAACGCGAACATCGTACAAAGGCAATTCGTTTTGCGCAGCAGTGGAAAGACCACCGATGCTCACGCTCTTGGTCTCTCCCGTGAGCTTGCCTGACGCGTCGGTTAGATGGTATTCCTTAGCGATGGAAAGCCCCGCCGCGTCGCTCTTTGCCGCGGAGATTGCATTGGCTATGGACTTTAGCTCAGCCCAAGAGTACGAGGCAAATGAGTTGCGCACGGGAACGCCGCTCACGGACGCAGCTTTTACGGTAATTTGTACGACCTTCTTCGCTCGGGCGTTGTCGGCGCTGGCAACCGTTATCTTGGCCGTACCGGGTTTCCGTGCAACGACCTTACCCGAAGCAGTGACGGTGGCGACCTTGGTATTGGAGGACTTGTAAACGATGTTTTTGTTCGACGCGTTCGTGGGCGTGAGGGTGATGCGGAGCTTAAGAGACTTGCCAAGCGCCAGGGTCTTCTTTGTTGGCGCGACCTTGAGAGACTTCACTGGCTTGAATCCACTGGGGGCAACCACGCTGACCTTGACCTTCTTAGTCGTTTTTGCCGTGCCCTTCTTCGCCGTGACCGTAATGGATGCCGAGCCTTTCTTGAGCGCTCGCAGAGCGCCCGTCTTGCTCACGGAGACCACCTTGGGCTTGTTCGACTTGTAGCTGAGCTTTGCTCCCTTGGTTGCCTCGGCACCCAGCTTGTAGCTTACGCCCTTCCTTATCGTAAGTTTACCGGTGTTAACGCGCCCTATTTCGAGCGTCGGCTTTGTTGCGGCCACGGCCTCCTGCGGTAAGGCGAACAGGCCCACCACCACGATCATGACGACGCAAAGCATCGCCAGCGCCCTTCCTGTTGTCCCCTTCATATTCGGCTCTCCTCCCGCCTCGAATATGACTATACTTAATGGTTATATATTGTATAAACATATCCCCTCCATTCGTTCTCTGTCAAGCGGCATGTCATCGCTCGCGGAATCAATGCGCTCCTCAAATCCCATCAGCACATTGGTTGCTATACTTAATACGTAGAAGGCATATTAGGGGGTTGCGTATGGAGAGACGAACATTCGTAAAAGGTGCGTTTGGGTTTGCAGCTCTTGCAGCTCTTGGAGCTGTAGGGGCTGTTGTTGGCTCTAACGCGTCGCATGCAGGCTTTGTGACGGCATCGGCCATAGACGCGGAGTCCGCCTGCGGCCCCATGATGGCCGCGGGCATCGAGCTGATGGCAGACGGCGACGTTGTGCGCGGCATGCACAACGGCACGCACCTCTTCAATGTGGACGCCACCGGCGCCGAGCTCATGCGCCTGGCCGACGGCAGCCGCACCATAGACGAGCTTGCCGATTCCGGCACCCAGCTCAAACCAGCCGACGTCGCGTCGTTCTTTGTAGAGTTGGGCCAAGCGGGGTACCTTGCCAACACCGTACTCGTAAACCTTACGGAGACACAGGCATGAGCGACGAAGCCCCACGTAAGGACTTGTTGCAGGAGCCGGTGGCACCCGAGCTCTTTGTGCTACGCGACAAGAAGGGCCCCATCCTCTACGCACCTCTCGGCCGTTTGATGGCACGTGCCAACGAGCCCGCCATCTCGGCAGCCCTCGCCTACGCACGCGATCACACTGCATACGACGCCATGAGCGCCGACGAGCAGACAGTAGTGCGCGCGTTCAATGAGCGCGGCTTCTTTGCAAGCCGTGCGCTTCCGCAGCATGAGCGGACGTTCAGGCCCACGCAGGTAACGCTCTTTCCCACGAACAACTGCAACCTGCGTTGCACGTACTGCTATGCCTTTGGAGGAGAAGGCGGTGGCAACGGCGAGCCGCTCACCACGATGAGCCTCCAGTGCGCCCAGCGCGCAGTGGACCTCATTGCCAAGAACGCGCGAGAACGTCGCGACGAGGGCGACGGAACCCGCAACTTCCTCGTATCCATCCATGGCAACGGCGAGCCGTTCTGTGCCTACGACCTCATACAGGAAATCGTGTGGTACGCCCAGGACGTGGCGGAGGAGCTTGGCATACCTGCAGTCTTCAACGCTGCGACCAACGGCGTGCTCACCGAGGAGCAGCTGGACTTTGTGGTAGCCAACTTCAATTCCGTGAACGTCTCGTTTGACGGGCTGCCCGCATTCCAAGACGAGAATCGCCCCACGGCCGGCGGCAAAGGCTCGTTCGCCGCAACAGACCGCACCATGAGGCGACTCGGCGAGGCGGGCGTGGGCTTTGGCATTCGCACCACGGTTACGGCAGCCATGGTCGACTCTATGCCGGCCATCGTGGAGTTCGTGGCGCAGCACTATCCCGGGTTGGAGCAGCTCCACTTTGAGCCCGTATGGGAGTGCGGCCGCTGCAAGACGTCGTCCAACGTTATGCCGGACTCCGCCACCTTCGTGAAGCGCTATTTGGAGTCGCTGGCCGTCGCGCAGGAACACAAACTACGGCTGGTCTTTAGCGGCGCGCGGCAGGACATCCTTTCCGACACGTTCTGCAAGGTGAGCAGCGGAAGCTTTACCGTAACTCCCACAGGCGACCTAACAGCCTGCTACGAGGTGAGCTACGCCTCCGACCCGCGCAGCAAGCGCTTCTTCTTTGGCCGCTTTGACCCCGAGCGCAACGAGTTCGTGTTTGACGACGCCAAGCTCGAGGCCCTCTCTACGCTCAACGTGCACAACATTCGCTATTGCGACGACTGCTTCTGTCGCTGGCATTGCGCGGGCGACTGCGCGGCCAAGGTACTCGACGGCATTGAGCTCGAGGAGCATCACGGCAGCGTGCGCTGTGAGATTAGCCGCGCGCTCACACTCAACCAAATCCAACGCAAGCTCGATTGGAAGCCCCAGGCAGAAGGGAGCACACAGGATGGCGAATAAAGGCTACGACGACCGCGCCCTCGCGCAGGGTTCCGACGAGGCGCTGCCCAAGCCGCAAATCGAGATTATCGTGGACGGCAACAGCGTGTTCAAGCCGTCCATGAAGACCTACTTCGTAGATGACTACGACAAGAAGAAGCACGAGTTCGAGACCCAAGTCATGGGCACGTACTGCAGCTGCGACACGGTGGTGAGCACGCATACCGTATGCACGTGCCTCTCGGTGTGCACCTGCGACGCCGTGGCAACCCCAACCCCCGCCCCCACCGAGACGGTATGCACCTGTGACTCCGTGGCAACCCCAACCCCTGTCCCCACCGAAACAGTGTGTGCCTGCGACGCCGATTGCGTCTGCCAGAACGTATGCAGCTGCGACGGCTATCAAAGCTGCAGTTGCGAGAGCTTCTCGTCGGGAGGCGGCGGCATGGTCTCCTGCGGCGCCCCCTGCGCATGCGTACCCGTCCACTAAACGAGCAGGTGAGGAGAAGAGCATGAAGAAGCAAGTCGTACGAATCATCCTTATCTCCTTGCTTGTGATGCCAGCCCTTGTGTTGCCTGGGTGCGGCGGCAAGAAGGAGGAGAGCACGCCCGCGAATGCCAGCACGCAAGAGCCCGCCGCTCAGGAGGTCGAGGCTGAGCAGGAGGGCCTCTTTGAGGGTCGTGAGGCACGCGACATAAGCGAGATGAAGCAATATAAGGAAAAGGCGCTCGAGAACGCCAAGCAGTGCCGAGCTGTTAGCCATGCGGACAAGGAAGAGGCGGAGCTCGTTGAGGATCTTGCCGAGGACTTCGATGAGGCCAACGCACTCTATCGAAAGGGCGACTACAAGCAGGCGCAAAAGGCCTACGAGAAGATTCTCAAGACGTATCCCCAGCACTACGGCGCCAACGTTAACCTCACGCTCGCACTGCTGCAACAGGAGGAGAACGAGGAGGCGCTCGTGCAGGCGCTCTGCAGCCTGTCGCTCTTCCCCACCGATGGCGGAATCCCCCTCAACGTGCAGACGGCAGCCGTAGCCAGCGGCTTTATGGCTGACGATGCCATGGAGATCGCCGACGCGGTCGTAAGCGAGTCGGACGACAGCAACGCCAAGCTCTCCAAAAAGCGCAAGCACGAGCTTGCGTACAACCGCCTGTGGGACCGCATCGAAACCGAGCTATGGAAGGCCGCGAACGGCAAGGGCAGCGACAAGCAGAACCGCGAGGCCTACGAAGCCCTCCACGAGGAACTCTCCAAGGAAATCGAGAGCGGTCTTTCGGACGACGAAGATGCGCAGGCATTGCTCGCCTACCTCGAGGCCGCTGGCGAGCAACTCGGACTCACTACGCAGGACGAGGGCACCGAGGACAAAGACACCAAGGACGAGCAGCAAAACACAACCACGTCGTCCACCACGTCCACAAAAGAGTCCAAGGAGACCAAAACCGACAGTTCCAAGACCAGCGAGACAAGGGCCGAGAAGGCAAAGATTGACTTCTCCACCGTGGAGCCCCACGTGGGACTGCCCTATGTGGTTTTGGACAACGAGGACTGCACCATCATCTTTACGGGCTATCACATGGGAACCGAGAATCCCGTCGCAGAGTTCAGCATGTTCAACAAGACGCCCAACAAGAGGCTGCGGATGGAGGCAACCGACGCCCATGCGAACGGAATCGAAATCGAGAACTTCTCGGGCGCCTTCGTCTACGTTGACCCAGGCGAACAGGGATCCGGTTGGGGTTCGTTCTTTGGCAAGGATGGCGACGACGTGATATCGCTCGTTAAGGGCGAACTCAAGGAACTCACCTGTGTCGTTGAAGTTGCCGACGTAACTGGCGGCTCCCGCAAGGAGATGGGGACGTATCCCCTCTCGTGGAAGGCCGACGAGAGCGGCAAGAGCGAGAAGTCGGTAAAAGAAAAGGTCATTGACGAGGAGGGCGTCTTTTCGCTTACCGCAACCGGCATTCGCGGCGCGAGCGACGACGTTGTGGGAATCGAGTATTCGAGCAGCTATCCGGGCAAGGGCAAACTCCGGTTCGACTCCAAAGACGACTGGCGGGTCAACGGGGTTGGCATGGAGCTTATTGGCGCCGACATGCCGTTTGAGTACGGCAACGGATGGCACCACTTCATTCTGCTCAAGACAAAGAACCCCGGTGCGCTGGGAAATGATCCGGCAAAGACCATCGAGGGCACCATCGTCGTTAAGGACGAGAGCGGCAAGGAGCTCACGTCGCAAAAGCTCAAGCTCTAGCCAAAGCGCCTGCGGAGGGCACGGGGAGTGATTTGATGATCTATTGCGCTCCAACGCATGCCGCAAGCGAGGTGTCGTCGCTTGCTGAGGCGGGGGCAGGAGAGCTGTACTGCGGCATTCAGGAGGCGTGGTGGCAGGTACGCTATGGCGACCACGACTCCATAAGCCGGAGACAAGGACGCGCGAACCTGAGCACCCGCGATGAGCTTGCACGGCTTGCGGCCGAGGCGCAATTGTACGACCTTCCGCTGTATCTTGCACTCAACGGCCATTACGACGAGGAGCAGCTCGACTACCTCATGGAGCTATGCGCGGCGTTTGAGCGCATGGGCGGCACGGGCGTCATCGTGCGTGACCTGGGACTTCTGTGGCGCCTGCGCAAGGCTGGGAGCGGACTTTCGCGCGTGCTTTCGCTCCTGGCCGTATGTGCCAGCACGCAAAGCGCACGGGCGTTTGCTGGGCTGGGGGTCTGTCGCATCGTGTTTCCCCGCTTCATGGATGCCGCCATGGCGGGCGAGGTGTTGCGCGCGGTTCCGGGCATGGAAGCCGAGAGCATGGTCTTCTTCGATAAGTGTCCGCTGGTAGACGGCTATTGCGAGCACTACCATGGCGTGGGCTATGCCCCACGCACAGGCACGGACGCCAACTTGGAGGGCAAGCCACTCCATACGTTTTGCACCACCTACGTCACGCACGCCTGCTTGGGCTCAAGCCGCATGTATGTGAATCCAGACCCCTGTGGCGCATGCGAGATGGCCGCCTTCGAACGTATGGGCGTGCGCTTTGGCAAGCTCGGCGGCCGTGGTCGTCCGCTTTCGGAGCGCATTCGGGCGCTCATGTTTTTGCGCAAGGCCGAGGCATGCACCAGCGACGGCGAGCGCGCCGCGTTGTACCGACAGGTCTTTGGCCACGCATGCTCGTGCTACTACGGTACCGCAAGGCAACGCGGTAACGCCATCGAGGCTCCCGTGGAGGCACGGGACTCCACGCGCGTCTATGCGGGTAGCCAGACTCAGAACGACAGGCTCCCTCAAGTTCTTGCCGCCCTCAACGCGGAGAATCGTACGCGTCCGCTTACGCTGCTCTTCTCACCCCAACAGGGAAAGGGGCTCACGGGAGAGGAGCTTGAGACGTTGCGCGAGTGGTTGCAACGTCGCCAAGCTCATGCGGAGGCAGGTGACGTTCACCTGTGCGTAAACGACGTGGGGACCCTCACCACGCTTTCTGACCTTGCGGATCCGCAGCATAGAGTCGCCCTAACGGCAGGAAGCTTGCTCGTGGGTGGCGGCGTGCCTGTTGAGCTGGAACGGTTCCTCTCCCCTGCCGACAACCCACCGCGTGCGGTGTGGGACGCAGACGACAACCCACGCGTGCTCACGTATCACAAGCCCCCACGAGAGCTGCGCGACCATTGGATGCAAGGGCTCAGGCTTGATGCGCGGCCAAGCCTTCAGGCGGCGTTGTCTTTTGTTGCGGGCGGCCGCTCCGTCGCTGCGGAGTTTGCGCTAACGTAATTCCTACAACCCTCGTGTCCACCTTACGCCGTGCCAGGAAGGATGCGGATGACACACGTGCTGCTCATACGCCCCCTCTGCGAGGGAGACGAACTCGAGTTTGCCGAGCCGCTGGGCATCGAGCGATTGGCAGGGTATCTACGCATGCGAGGCAAGGCAAGCGTAACCGTGCTGGACCGACGCCTCTACGAGCGCGAACGCTCAGCAGGCTCATGTGTTTCCACGTTCTGGGAAGACGTGCGCGCTGCATGCGACGATGCGCCTCCCGTGCTTGCGGGATTCTCTCTTATGACGGCACGGGACGTTCCCGACGCGCTGCGCCTGCACAGTCGGCTTCGCACCTGGTACCCGCAGGCACGCTTTTGGGCGGGCGGCGTCTATGTTACGACGTCGCCGGCCGAGGCCGCACGCCGACTACCCGCGAGCATCTTGCTGGTGCGCGGGGAGGGCGAGGCGTCGCTTTTGGGGGCGCTGGACGGAGAAGCCAATGCGTTGGCCGCACGGCCTCTACACCCCAACGAGTGGGCACCGGCTTATCGGCCGCACGTGGAACGCTACGCCTCCCTTGGCTGCGCCGTTAACGTGCAGACGTCGCGAGGATGCCCTGGTGCATGCGTGTTTTGTGCGACACCGCAGCTTCCCTACAGACTCGGACGATGGCGCCCGCGCTCGCTCTCGTTGGTGGCAGACGAACTTGAGTACGAATGCCGCCGCCTCGAGCGTGGCGGCCTCCCGCCCGTGTTCAACTTGGTGGACGATGACTTCGGCCCTCTGAGCCGCTTGGAAGAGCTCGCGCACGAGCTGCGCAAACGCGAGCTTACGATCGCCTTTGCCTGCGAGATGCGCCTCGCCGCACTCATAGGCCAGCCCGATTTGGCGCAGCGCTTGGCGCGGCTACGCGAGGCGGGATTGTCGCGCCTCTTCGTGGGCGTGGAGTCGCTCAACCCGCAAACGCTCAAGGCGTGGCACAAGCCGTACGACGTCGGGCGCTTGGAAGAGACGGTCGTGTCCATACGCGAGGCGGGCATCTCGCTGCAGTCGGGCTATATTATGTGGCATCGCAACCAAACGGTGGAGGGCGCGTTGGCGGAGGCCGAGGAGTTGCGTCGGCTTGGGCTATACACGCACCAGGCCGCCGTGAGCAGACTCATCGTCTTTGACGGCTGCGAACTCGCGAAGCAGAGCGGGCGAGGTGCGGGCTTTGAGCCCATGAGTCCCGAGGCCGAGACGTTCTACTCGCAATTCGTGCGTGCGTCGGAGGGACTGCAAAAGCGCTGGGTTGTCGCCGCCGTGGCAGAGCCCTACTTGGCATCGTGCGCGTTGCTAGACAGGAGCCCAAACGAGCTACAAAAGTTGCGCGAGGAACTTGCCCGCATAAACGACTGCTCATACGAGCTGCTGCGGACACAAGGGTCCCCTTCGTAACCGCCCCGTCGTCACGCGCAGGGTAGGGTTACGACAAAGGTCGACCCAACACCTACCTGGCTCGAAAGCTCTATGGTGCCGCCACCACGCTCCACAGCATGGCGCACGAGCGCAAGCCCCAAACCCGTGCCGCCCGAGGCACGCGAACGAGCGGTGTCGACGCGGTAGAACCGCTCGAAGACGCGCTCCTGATCAACCGGAGGAATGCCAATGCCGGTATCGGAGACCACAAGCACGGCTTTGTCTTCCTCAATCGAGATGCGCAGGGTCACCGACCCCTCATCCGTATAGGCAATGGCGTTGTCTATGAGGTTGTTCACGATAAGTGTCGTATCGGTTGCCGAAAGGTCCACACGACACGGACGCCCTTCCGGCAGAAGATCGTGCATCTCCAAGCCAATACCTCGCGCCTCCGCCTGAGGGAGGTGGGCGGCATACGAGGCATACAGCACGGAAGCTAAGTCACAGGTGGTCTCTAGGGACTGAGGACGAAGGTCTGCCTCCAAGCGCGAGAGATCCATAAGATCGCATGCCAAAGACTGAAGTCGCGCGGACTCATGACCAAGCCTGTTGAGCAGCTCTTGCACCGCAACGGTGTCTCCGACCTCATTTGCTTGGGCCAGTGATTCGGATAGAAGGCGGATACCGGCTACTGGCGTCTTGAGCTCGTGACTTGCGTTTGCCACGAAGTCGGTCCGCACCTGCTCAAGGCGTTGTACAGGCGCGACAGCCCTACGCGAGACCAACCACGCCGCGATAAGAGCAACGATGAGGGCGACGACCACCAAACCCACGCTCACCCACAAATACCTTGCCATGAGTTGGTTGACTCGCTCCATAGTTCTGGAAACACGCACGACCGCACGTTCACCACGGTATGTACAAGGTACCGCCACATAGAGATAATCGATACCGTCCGTCTCGGATTCGCGTTGGTCTACACCCACCCCACCCAACAGCGCTTCACGAACCTCAAAGCGATCGGCGTGGTTCTCCATGGGGCCATCACTCTTGATGCTCTCTGCCAGCACCGTTCCGTCGGCAGCGATAAGCGTGAGGCGCAGGTCATCACTAGCCGCGATGCGAGCAAGAACCTCATCGGCAGGCTGGCTGCTCGTTTGAAGCGCCACGCCCGTGGCGTTTGCCACGGCGACCAACCCTTCGTGTTGTCGCTGTTCAATGGCTTGGGCGGCAGGACCCACGATAAAATATCCCCACACGACTACGAGTACGGCAGTCACCAAGATGTAACCGCCAAAGAACCATCGACGCCAGCCGTGCATATGCGTTGCCATGCGATCAAGTTCCCTTATGACTCCGCACGGCGGGGCTCAAACCGATAGCCCATGCCGTGCTCAGTGTGAATGTACGTCCAGCCGTCGCGATCGATGGCTTTTCTGAGCCGCTTTACGTGCGTGTCGATAGTGCGGCTCGTGGGCAAGAACATCTCTCCCCAAATCTCTCTCGAGAGCCATTGCCTCGTACAGAGGACGCCGGGCCTAGAGGCAAGGGCAAAGAGCAACTGGTACTCCTTTTTGCGTAGCTTCACCGGGCTGCCCGCAACAAGCACGCGGGAGGCATCCAAATCCATATGTAACGCACCAGCATCGATTTGTGCCGGCCGATCGTCATTTGCCCTCCTCTGCCTGCGCATGTTGGCCCGGATACGGGCGAGCAGCTCTGCCGTCGAGAACGGCTTGGTCACATAGTCGTCGGCACCGGCATCCAAACCGGCAACCTTGTCGGTTTCTTGGTCGAGCGCGGTGAGCATGATGATGGGCACCTTGTTTCCATCGTTTCGCAGCAGCCGGGCAACTTCCAAGCCTGAGAGCTTGGGCAGCATAACATCGAGCAGAATCAGGTCGGGGTTGGCCGTGCGTGCAACCTCAAGGCCTTCTGCCCCGTCCGTTGCGACGGTCAACTCGTAGCCAGCGTTCGTAAGCGTGAACCCCAGCGCCAAACGAATGGTCTTGTCGTCTTCGATGAGCAGAATGCTCGACATAGCAATGCCTCCTTAAAGCCCATCATCCCAAAGGCGCTCATGCGCGGAGAGGCACAATCGGGCAATGGTCTTACACGAAGCCAGAGTTCACATCCGTGTCACACGTGTTCACATTGCGTCCAGTCTCTTGCCCATGGGCGCAGGTAGGATTCGCATTGTGGAAGGAGAATGTGCGATGGTATCGTTTAGTGAGTTTGTGACGGCACTTTTTAGCAATCACCTTCTTGCGGTGTCGATAGCGCTCGTATTGGGGACCATCTTTGTTAACGGGGCTACCGATGCGGCCAATTCCATTGCCGAGGCCGTGGGAACACGTGCCATAAGCTTTCGCAAGGCCATAGCCATGAGTGTAGTTTGTGAGTTCCTAGGCCTCGCGGTCTCGGTACGTGTGTCTGCTGCCGTGGCGGAGACCATCGACCGCATGGTCGACTTTGGTGGCGACCCCTACACCGCGCTTATTGCATTGTGTGCCGCGATGGTGGGCATTGTGGTTTGGGGAGGTGTTGCATGGGCCTTTGGCATCCCTACGAGTGAGAGCCACGCGCTCATCGCCGGGCTCACGGGCGCCGCCATCGCGCTGCAGGGAGGCGTTGCTGGCGTTAACTGGTCCGAATGGAGCAAGGTACTCTGGGGTCTTGCGCTTTCACTTGCGGTTGGGTTAGCCTTGGGATTCGCGCTCTCGCGTTTGTTGCGTTGGACCTTTGCGGGTCTCACGAATCGCGAGGCAAACGCATTGTTCTCCAGACTACAAGTGGTCGGCGCTGGCTTTGGTGCATTCATGCACGGAGCGCAGGACGGACAGAAGTTTTTGTCTACCGCCATGCTCGCGGTAATGCTCTCCACCGGCCAATCCCCGCAATCACAAATTACGTATCCTGTGTGGCTGATGGTGCTTTGTGCCAGCGTGCTCTCCCTTGGTGTTGCCAGTGGTGGAGCAAAGATCGTCAAAACCGTTGGCACCAAGGTGGTGAAGATGGCAATGTACCAAGGTGCCGCGGCATCGCTCTCGGCGGCCCTGAGTTTGCTACTGGCAACCGTGTGGGGCCTTCCGGTGTCAACCACCAACACGAAGACGGCGGCCATCGTGGGTGCAGGCTGTTCAAAGAACGTGCACACGGTCAACTGGAGTGTGGCAAGAGAAATGGTTCTCACGTGGGTCCTCACGTTTCCGGGATGCGGGTTCGTTGGATACGTGCTTGCACGCGTCTTCCTTTGGCTGCTGTAAGAGGGCGAGCCAGCAGCGGGCGGAGCTGCTTTTAACCGCGAAGAGACAGTCTCTGTGGCTACCAGCCATTCGCAGCTGTTAATGGCGGCTGTTCGTTCTTCTCCGTTTTTTTCCGAACATATGTTTGCTTTTTGGCCACATGTGTTCTATACTAGCCTTTATACAGTACAGGTGTTCGAATTTAGGAGGACCCATGTCGTACTACGCCATCCAAAAGGAAGAGCACTACAGCAAGTTCCGCGTTGGCGACCTAGCAGGCCTAAATCCAACCGAACGCTTAAAGCGGCAGCGAGAGCACAATCGACACTCCAGCGACGGGCACGGGCGCCTTTTGCAGCGGCCACCCATAGCGCAAGACAAAATCTCGGACGGATACTCTTCGTATCGGTATACAGACGTTTGCAAAGCCCATACGAATGACTCTTTGGCAGACTGCCTTGCGGGACTCACGGTTGAAAAGATCAAGTGCGTGGCACGCAATGCGCGAATCCAACTTCCCGCCGGCGCAAGAAAGGCGCAGCTCGTGGCATACATGACCGAGGAGCTGCCCAAACAGGCAGACGCCTACAGGGACCTCTTGGTTTCTGCCGGCGCGGAGGTGGGGCACGTTGTGGATTGCGTTACACAGGGTAACACCGTGCCCGAAGATAGCGTCTATGAGCACAGGCGAAAGCTGGGCGCATTCCCGTTCATCTTCTTGTGCATGAGCGACGGGAGGAAACGCAGCTGGTACATGCCGCCGGAGCTTCGCGCCGCGTTTGCGGAGGTGGACTTCTCCAGCTGCGCAAAGCAGTTCTTCTTGCAAAACGAGATTGCGCGACTGGTGTATAACTTCGTCACGCTATGCGGCATAGCCTCTATGTCTTCGATTTACGAAGCGTTCTCGCTCCTCTATCCCGGAGAATTTGAGAATGAGGAATCGCTCAAGAACGAAGTAATGCAAATCATCGATTCTTCCGATTGGCAGATGTCGCTTTGGATGAACCATGGCGCCGTCCATGTAGCACACCTTAATGCCGAGGATGACCCACTTTACGGCGACACAGCGGGACAGGGCGCCAGCTACGATGAATTCGATTTTTACGATCCCTTTACACCCACACGTCCGCGGCCAACCACAAAGAGTATTTGGGACGTAGGCCAACACGAGGAATGGGCCGAGCTCCTCGCCCAGCACCGCCAAGTGATGTCGAAGGCGAGTACCGACCAAGTCTTACAGGGAGAGCTTGACAACGTAATCTACAACCTGCCATGTATACGGGCCCTTACTTCCTTCTTCGACGCCCACATACCCGCAGGCAAGGACGCATACACGTTTGCAGACACAATGGTGGACCACATTATTTGGGACATTATGTTTCAACGGAAGGCCCTCATCCAAGAGATCAAGCAGCTTACCGAGCAGGGGTGGTATTTGAGTGAGCACGGCCGGTCGGCACCACAACTCACGCTCTTGGTTATGCGCGCATATCGCGAGTTGCCACGGTGGGAACTCAACGGCTGGTCGGAGGTTGAGTTCGAGGACATGCAGATGGCGCCCCACCTCATAAGCGACTCCGAGCTTGTCAACATCGAAGATTGTACGGAGGCGGCATAGCGGCAGAGCAAGCCGTGCGGAAGAGGAGTTGCACCTCTCCCGCACGGACCATCATACACTTGGTTAGTCTTTTTTACGCTAGCTCTCCCGCAAGAATGGCGTCGATCACAATCTGCCCTGTATCACGAAGGTTTTCCATGGCTGGCTCGAAGATATCGAGCGTCTCGCCACTTTCCTCCACCACGTCGCCACTAAAATCCACTCCGTCGAGCCAGGCGTTCTCTGGAGTCTCTCCAGCGAGGAACGTATCCATGTTTACAATTGCGCGCAACGAGATGATTCGATCTTCAAGACCGAAGTTCTCCGCGGCGTTTATGATGGCAATCTCCTCCATCTCGGTTACGGCATACGCGTCTGGGCACTTGTAGTAGTCCACAATATGCTTAGCATTCTCGTGGCCCAACTTACCCTTCCAGTAGCAATCCCCCGTCACTGCAGTTCCTTTTGAGACGTGCGGCGCGCGAGAAGCCCACTCCTCTTTGGGAAAGCTCTTCGCAAGAACGCGTCGTACGGTTTCCGTTGTACGTAAGGGACAGTCTTTAACAAGCTGGTACGCCTTTTCGCAGAGGACCGAGTTCAGCCGTTCGCAAGAGTATTCGTTGTAGGATTCGTCGGGAAACCAAGTGCGGCCAGCATTCGGGTTCGCCATCTCACTCGCATCCGTGCGATGCCCAAGCTCGGCATCGCACGCGGCGGTTACAACAACCACATCACCCAGCACATTCGACCCGGTACTCCCTCCACCGCACCCAACAGACACAATCATGGCATCATGGAAGTCGTATGCATCCCAAGACAGCAGCGAGGCAAGAGACAGGCTGGCTGCCGTCTTACCCGACCCCGTAACCAACAGCGCCACACCGTTCTCTTCGTTCACGAAGAAGTGAGCAGTCGGGGTGGTATTTGGTATGGCCACTTCCTCACAACCCGCACAGTACTGCTCATAGAACAGCTGCGCCTCACCAGGAAAGTCCCCGCTCATCTCGCCAATTTCAAACTTTGGCACGATGAGCACCTTGATCCTGGTCCTCTCCGTTGCCCGAGCACATCCAAACAACGCCAAACAGAACGTCAGTGACAACAACCCAAGAATCGACCACAAGCCAACGAACGGAACACTACGTCTATGCGATGTCACCCTACACGCTCCCAAGCCAGCCAACAACACGTCACATTACGAATCGTAGAAGTGCTGCCCGTCCTCCGTAACAAGGCGTTCCGTTTGTGGGTACTCAAACGTTTGGGGCTTATCGGAGTTTGCCGCGAGGTAGTCCGCAAATCGGACAGCGTACCATTTTGCCATGCCAAGGTTGTGCAAGAGGTAATTACCGCAGTTCTTGGCAGTGGCACCGGGGACGCTCTCCGCGTCTTCCACGGACCTAAAGGCCCTCAGCACGAGGTCGCAAATCTCCTGCGGGGGACGATTGCCCTTAAGAATGAGATAGAAGCCCGTAAGGCATCCCATGGGCCCCCAGTAGATGACCTGGTCCTTCCAGTCGGGATCGTTGCGCAAAAACGTAGCCACAAGGTGCTCCAAAGAGTGCATTGCCGCGACGTCAACGCCAGGCTCTCTGTTTGGCCGCGTGAGCCTCACGTCGTAGGTTGTGACCATACCATCCCCAACAGTATCAACACGGCTGGTAAATATGCCCGGGACAATGGCCGTGTGGTCAACGGAAAAACTCGGTATCAAATCCATGGAGGCAATCCCTTCTGCAATGGATAACGATGCTGCCTGGGCGGATGTCGCCCCCATGAATAATACCTCTGTTACGGCTGCTAACGGCAGAGGCAAACATAAGAGAGCGCGTACGCAAGCCCCATAGTAATCTACGCCACTCGCCAGCACCATCTCGTTCAGCCCCAAGAGCCCAAAAGCGGCAGCCACGAACGTTGGACGTATAATGCTGCCCAACGAGCAGCTCAAAGCGCTTCGCGAAAGGAAACTTTGTTATGACACTGACTCTTGCACCCATCTTCTCGAACAATATGGTCCTCCAGCGTGAGTTGCCTGTGCGCATTTGGGGCCAGTCAAACCCAGGTTCTGTTGTAGAGGTGAGCGTGCAGGGTTCCACTGTCTCGTGCACGGCAGACAAGACTGGATGCTGGGAGTGCACGTTGCCGCCGCTTATCGCCTCGGAAGGCGAGATGCTCAACGTGCGAGCTGGCGATGAGCGCATAACACTCACCGATATTGCCGTAGGCGAGGTCTTCGTGGCCGGCGGGCAGTCCAACATGGAGTTTTGGATGCGCTACGACAAGCAGGTGGAGGAGTTCCGTCCTACCTGCACCAATTCGCGCATTCGCTTCTATGACCAGCCCAAGTGCTCCTATCCCAATCAAACGAAGGATTGTGACTACTCCAAGGTGGGCATATGGCGTAAGGCCACGCATGAGGACCTGGATTACTTCTCGGCCATTGGCTACTACTTCGCACGAGGTTTGGAAATGGTGCTCGACATGCCCGTGGGCATAGTAGGATGCAACTACGGAGGCACCAAATCGCTCGCTTGGATGAAGCCCGAACACGCGCGAATCGTCCAGCCCGAACAAACGGCCGCCTTCGAAGCTCAACTGCACGGGCTTTCCTACGATGAACTACTGGCCAACGGACGTCTCAACCCATCCAACGACAAGGGCTACGCCACGTGGCCCGCTTGGAACGAGCTCTTCTTGGGACAGAGCCCAAGCAAAGAGGAGGCCGAGGCGTTCATGGCCTCAGTCGTGGCTGGCATGCAGGAGAACGCGCAGGTTAAGCCCGGCATGCTCACGCCTACCAAGGAGGCGCCTGGTGCCCTATTCACGTATATGGTGCAGCCCATCGCCGGTTTTGCCACACGCGGCGTTCTGTGGTACCAAGGCGAGAGCGACGATGAGAACGACGGCGCCCAAGCACGCCACGCCAAGGCGTTACAGACCATTATTGCGGACTGGCGCGACGCCTGGCAACGTGCCGACCTGCCCTTCCTTGTGGTTCAGCTTCCCGGCTTTGGCTCGTGGGAGGCCATGGGCATGGGCGCTCACGACTGGCCCACCATACGCGCAGGGCAGCAAAAGGTTGCCGACGAGGACGAGTACGTATGGCTCTGCTCTGCAAGTGACATGGGTGACAAACGCGACATCCACCCCAAGGAGAAAAAGCCCATCGGCGAGCGGCTCTCGCTGCTCGCACTGCACCATCTGCTCGGCATGGAGGTGCCAGCAGATGCCCCACGCTGCGTAGGCGCAGAGCGCAAGGGGCCGTGGATCATCCTGCAGTTTGAACATGCCGAGAACGGCCTCGTCATCGCGGGGGCAGAAGTCAACGCCCTCGAGCTGCTGTGCAATGGCGCATCCACAACCTTCCAAGCGGGGACCAGAGGCAGCCGGTTAGTTCTTGCGCCCACCAACCCCACATCCGATCCGCTCGAGGTGCGCTTCGCTCAAACCAACTGGTACCGCACCAACCTCTACAACGGTGCCAACATCCCAGCACTGCCCTTCGCAATATCCTGCTGACACGCAGCGCGCACATGAATGCTGTATGATGCACGTCTGTGAAGTATTTTTCGCAAGAGAGGCATGGCATGACTCACGGCATTTATTCCATCAAATCCCATACCGCATTCGGCAACATGGCAATCGGCGTATGCCTTGTTGCCCTAAGCGCCACCCGCATCATCGGCCCCAACAGTTGGCTTGGGCTTTGCATGGCGGTTTGCCTCCTTGCGTTTTCGTCCCTATCCCTCTTTGTTTGCCTTTCTCCGCGTCGTGAGAAGCCCGACGAGATGTCCATGGCGCACGACGGCGTAGCAGCAGGCCATGCGCTGAGAACCACCCTTGCTGTTACCTGCCTCGCTTGTGTAGCGGGCTTGATTACAAACATACGGGTGGATGCTGCAGCTCTTTGCCTTGGCATCATTGGCTTTGGCCTACTCGTGTACGGCACGACGTTTGCCTGGCTAGAGAGATAGATTATGGAATTCACCACAAAGATGCGTGAGTATCGCACGCGCAAGAAGATGAGCCAGGCGGAACTCGCGGAGCGGGTCGGTTGCCGACGCGAAACCATTGGCAAGCTTGAGAACGGCAAGTACAACCCGTCCCTCAAGCTTGCCCTCGACGTGGCAAAGGAACTCGACGCGACCGTCTACGACCTATTCTTCTTCGACTGACACGGGCTGTTTCCTGTTCTCGCGCAGGGCTTCAATCGCCTGGTCCAAGATCTCCTCTTCAATACCAAGCCCCTTCAGAAGATTCGCGAGGTCGGATACTCCCTGCTCCATGCCCTGCTCCATGCCCTGCTCCATGCCCTGCTGCAGGCCCTGCTGCAGGCCCTGCTGCAGGCCCAACGCGAGACCACGGTCTTCCGCCTCATGCTCCAAACGTTTTGCGCGATCGTTTAGCAGCTCCAATACTTCCCCGCCCATCGCCGCTCTCACCTTCTTTTGCAATGCCTCATATGCTCGTGTTACATAATCGGATACCCGTATTATAAGCTCCGTAAGCTCCTCATAGAGCAGCGTATCCCCCTTATCCAACGTCGCCTCCGCAAGGCCCATACGGAGCTCCGTACACTCAGAAACAAGACGTGAGGTCTGCTCATCATCGTCGCTTATGCCAGCCAATGCACTCTCGTAGCGCATAAGGTAGTACGGCAACAAGATGAGAAGCCGCTTTTGGAACAGCTCGTCCTTACCAACAAGCTGGGCCTTGAACACCCTCACGTCGTAGTCAAATGACTCGCCGTTTGGAAGAACCACCTCCATGGACAAGACATCTGGCGTTGCGCTGTTGTGCCGCAAATAAAGGACACATGACGCAGGAA
Source organism: Atopobiaceae bacterium (assembly GCA_017513965.1). Taxonomy (GTDB): domain Bacteria; phylum Actinomycetota; class Coriobacteriia; order Coriobacteriales; family Atopobiaceae; genus RUG440. The sequence continues at coordinate 1,611 of JAFWMI010000296.1, read as the reverse complement.
ACTCCAACCGATATGGTTTGCCCCTGTTAAGAGCATCTTCCAGCGCAATCGCGAAGTCGTATTCAATCATGCGCACAACCATGTTTGAATCAGCCGTGCTCTGACACTCAATGTGATAGATCTTATCCTGCAGTCGAATCACTGAATCATCGATTATCGCTCCTTTATGTCCTTCGTGCTCGCTGTTAAAGCGGACGATAGTGCAGTTCTCGGGATAGTTCCTGCCAAACACCTCGTTGATGAACGGGATGAGCAGACGTGGCGCCTTATGAACCATCGTCTTGAATACGGAATCAAATATCGTGTTTGTCTCCATTCCCTCTCCTCCCGCAAGTGCTGATGTGATATATTTATCTCTATGTTAGTGATAAATATATCACATCGTAGCACGAACGTAAAGGAGTGAAGAAAAGATGCTATGCACTGACCCCATCCACCTATCGGACCCGCTTGTGTTCCAGTGGGTCTTTGGTAAAGATTCCGAGCTCTGCAAGGAGCTTTTGGAGCGCATGCTGGGCAAGTCAATCGACCGTGTGAGCTTTGATGGGTCGGTCGACATCCGCGCCAATTCAAGTCAGTTCGGTAGGGCATATGCCGTCTCCTTGTGCGCTCCAGAAAGGAGCGACAGACCGCAGGACATATTGCGAGAAACCCCAGTTTTTACTATGTACGTGTACTTCGCACAACCAGGTTATAGAAAACGGTATTCCCCTATGTTGAATTGCGTAACAGGGACATCATCGCTCGTTATATGCACCAACCATTACGATCCCTTTAACCTGCAGCGACCTTGGTACTACGTAAGGATGGATGGTGCCAGGTCGGATGGGCACAAAGAGGACTTGCCTCTAAACGTTATCGTGTGTCCTCATGGACAGTGCGACGAAGAGCATGCATCCCTGGCTCCGCTTCTCTGGTACTTCAATGGGGAAAAGACGTACGAAGAGCTCAATGACGAATTCGTTACACGTGTTCACAATCGTATGCAAGCCGTTCTCGACAACCCCCAGTTTACGCGCCAGCACAAGCTCATTCTTGAGTGGCAGCAAGAAGCGTCTGATGAAGGAAAGCGAGAAGGCTACGACAAGGGGTATGCTGACGGGCACAAATCGGGACGTCTCGATGGTGTTGGCGACGGCTATTTGGATGGACTAAACCGGCGTGCAGAACAGCTCAGGGAACTCGATCAACGTCTGCGCAATGCGGGACGCAGCTCGAAGGCAGACCAGATTCAAAGGTTCAAAGCGGAAGTCGATGGTTTGATTAAGCAATTCGGGCTGAATTGAGTACGCATCCATACGCAAGGCATCAACGACAAAAGTTTGGGACGGCCGTGCCCGCGCCGAGTATGTATAGGCAACTGACTTTGCCAAGCAGGTTTATTAAGAAGAAGACTCATTAGAAGAGAATGAGGTTATCACCATGGCAGAGAACGAGGGCACCGAGGTCGTAGCAGAGCTGAGCGACGAGGCCATCAACGGGGTATCCGGCGGCCACTGGGTCCCGCACTGGGTCACCGTGTACGAGGTGATCCGCCACAGCGATCCCCCCGTGATCGTCGCCACCTTCAACACGAGGCAAGAGGCCGAGGCGTACGCGCACAACTGGAAC
>JAFWMI010000295.1 GCA_017513965.1 Atopobiaceae bacterium | reverse complement strand
GCTCCTCGTCGCCTTGCTCTCCACGCTTTCGTCCGAGCCTTCGGGCTCTACGAACGCCCTCATCGCCCAATACCTTTTGGACCACGCCAAAGGGGTCGAAAGCCTGTCGGTAAAGCAACTCGCCGCCGCTTGTCATGTGGGCACGGGAACCATTTCCCGATTTGCGCGCGAAGCGGGCTTTTTGGACTTCGCCGACCTTCGCGCGGCACTTGCGCGCACCACCCGATCTTACGAAGCTGTTGACGGCACCACTTTTGAGTCGCGCGTGCACGCGTTGGGCAATAACGTGCGCGCTGCGCTTGTGCAGTCTGAGGAAAGCGTTGATCGGCCCATGCTCGCGCGACTTGTCCAGGACTTGCGTGCGTACCAAAAGGCGTCAGCCTTTGGCCTGCTCAAGGCACAAGCGGCAGCGATTGACCTACAGGTAGACCTCCTCATGCAGGGCAAGTACGTAGAGACGAAGACCTCGCTCGCCGAGCAGAGGGCCCATATTGCCACCGCTCGATCGGACGAGCTGATAATTATCTTCTCGTATACGGGCTCATACTTCGACGCGTGTGAGCTGGGCGACGCGTTGCGCCGTATCGATCGTCCACGCATTTGGATGGTTAGCGGCACCCATCGGTCCTTGCCCGCCTATGTGTATGGACAAGTTACCTTCTCTTCGGACCTTGGTCAGTTGGGACATCCGTATTCGCTGCAGCTGGTATCGAGCCTCATCGCGCAGGAGTATGCAGCACTTCCGCGCGATGAAACCGCAAATCCTAGCGCGTGACGGCAAGTGACCCCATGGGATCCCAAGGCTCGAGTTCCGTAGGCTCCTGCGTCTCGTAGGCATGCCGCTCTTCCTTGGAGAGGTACTTCTTGTCCACGACCACCTGGTAAACATACTCGTCAAACCAGGCGTCGGAGAGCGTGTCAAAGCCATTGCGCCCGTGGTCCTTGCCCCAGCTGTTCTCGACTTTCCAAAGGGTCGGCTTCCCGGCATCGTCCAAGTTTACGCCCTCAAGTACCATGGCGTGCGTCATGAGGCTCTCGCCGTAGTCCAAGCGCGCCGCCTTGTCCATGCAACCCTCAACGGCAAAGCCAAGCAGGCCGTCCAAGTCGAGCGCCGCGGTGTCCATAACGCCGTCTTCGCGCAAGAAGCTCTGGTCCACGTCGCAGCCAAACCAGACGGGCAAGCCGTCTTGCAGCTGAGCCACGGCCACGCGCTTGAGCTCGTCAGACTCAAGGTTGAGATAGCGCACCTGCCCGTCCTCAAACACGTTTCCCAAGCGGCTTACGGTGTAGGTGCGACCAAAGGGCTTGTCGGCCGTAGGGGCGCTTATGAGCGAGACGTAGTCGTCCAGCTCAATGTTGACGGCCGTTTGGAAGAACTCCACCGGTGTAAAAGTGCCGTTGAGCACGAGCTCGTTTTCCTTGTTGCGCAAACGAACGTCAAAGCTCGCGGGGGGTTCTCCCAGGCAGATGGTAAGCAGCTGCTGCACCTCCTGCATCATCAGCTTCTTTGAAACGAGCAGATCGCGCCGTCCCGTACCCCTGGCGTGCGCGTCGCGCAGCCTCTTCGCAGCACCGCGCAGGTATCGGGTAAGATACTTGTCCATGTCGCGCGTGTTGCGCGAGCAAGCCGTCTCGGGCATGGCCTCTTTGGGGCACACGCCGTACTTTTTTGTGAGGCTCCTGAACATGTCCCACTGGCCGCCGTCGCCTATGGGGTCGGCGAGCAAGAACGAGACCAGGCGGCCGTTGAGCGGCTCGTCCAACGTGTCGAGTATGTTCTGCAAGAACCAGTTGCTCTTCTCGAGCTTATCGAAGTAGAGCGGATAGCTCTGGCTGAGCTCAAACGTCTTGAGGTCGTAACGCCGCATGATGTGGTACCTAAAGGTGTTGAGGCTCGCAAACATCCAGCAGCGTCCCGATCGCTGCTGGTCACACCGCTCGCCCTGGCGCACCTCAACGTCGAAGGCGCCTATGGTGTTGCGCGCAACGGCCTCTGGCACCCGCGCCACGCTGCGCAGACCTTGTGCGGTAACGGCGTTCTTGGCAATCTCGTTGGCGCGGCTGGCATGAAAAGCTTCGTTACCAAGGGCAACGTCTTCATACGTAACACAACTAAATACGTCCATGGCATTCTCCTCGGTTGTGCTGGCGTTTGGACATCAAATGCAGTCTAGCATGCCAACACGGCAAGCAGACGCCGTTCTCTAAGTGCGCCTTTGTAGCGCCCGCTCCATTGTTTTGCCAAAGGCCGCGGCAAGCACCTGCTGGAAAGGCGTGCCTATTATGGCGGGGAACAGGACCTCGGGCCCAAAGTACTGGGCGGCAAGCACGGCGCCTGCCGTAATGTTGCGTATCCCACACGAGAACGAGACGGCCACGAATCGCGCACCATCCGCCCCTGCCACGCGATGTGCCACGGCCATCCCCAACGCGAAGCCCCCCACCACAAAGCAGAGCATGAGAAGCATGACCGAGACCAGCTGTGGGGTGAGGTTGAGCAGGTGGCTCGAGATGCCCGTTGCGTTGGTGGCCACGATGAGGGGGAGCAGCACGCGCGAAACAGGCATGATGGCGGGTGAAAGCACATGCTTGGCCCATCCATGAGAGCGCTCGTTGAGTATGGTCGCCACGAGCGCGGGTATCGCAACCATGTATGCCATGTTGCCCATCATGCCCAGCGCATCAACCTCAACGGTGGCACCCAACAGCACTTTGATGGTAACGGGAATGGTAACGGGCGACACCAGTGACGAGACGAGCAGCGCAGAGAGTCCCAACGCAAGCTCTCCCTCAAACATGCCCACCCACATAATGGCCGAGGCACCTATGGGAACCGAAAAAGCAAGCACCGCGCCGATGGTAGTTGGTGATGCGGGGCCAAAGACAATACTGGCGATTGCATACACGAGCAAAGGCATAACAAGATGCACAACGGCAACAACTATGATAAGGGCAGCGGGATTGCGCAGAGCCACGCGCATGGCGCCCAAATCGTTGGAGAGCGAGTTCTGGAAGGTCATAAAGGCAAAAAGCGTGGGCACCACAGGCTTAAGAGGCATGAGCACGTGGGGAAAGAGGACGCCCACCGCAACGCCAAGCGGCACGATGGCCATAAGGTGATCACCGATGAATCGCCCCAACGCCTGCCAACGTTGCCACATGCCGCACCTCCAATCTCCGCTTGCCATGTTACCGTACTACGCGGATGTTTCAGGCGTGTGTGAGGCCCGTCTGCCACCTGTAACTGTTATCGGCGGCAGATCCGCGGGCAGCAGATTTCACTTGGCTTCTCCCACATACCGCCTGTCCCCACAAAACGTCGTAACCGCCCCTTCACAGGTATGATGGAAGTGGATATGCAACAAAGCATTGGCTTTGTAGTACCCAAAAGCCTTTGGCTGGTTACTATGGATAGGGAGGGCCTTATGTTGAAGAATCGTAAGACAAGAGTGATGTCCGTACTGGTGCTGGCCTGCGTTTTAGTGTTCGCCCTTCTCCCCACAACGGCCTTTGCCGCAACCAAGAAGACGGTCAAATATGCCGAATACACTACGACAACGGCAGCGGCCGACAAAAAAGCGGTGACCGTTAAAGGTGGGACCACGCGCCTTACGTACCAAAAGAGCTCGGGCTTCCTCAAGTTCAAAGCAAAGAAGACCGGTTGGCACAAGTTTACGATGTCAAAGGTAAAGGGCGGCAAGTCCCGTACGTCCGCCTACTTTAGCGTTTTGACGCTATCGCATTCCCTGCTCGACGACTTTGAGGGACAAAGCATTAGCCCAATTAACGCTAAGACCTCCGGCGGCACAAACACGCAGCTCTTCCTTGGAGCTAATGGCCATACGTGGAAATCAGTTACTGACAAGACCTTTAGCCAGACCTCGAGTCGCTATGGAAAGATAAAGCTCAAAAAGGGACAGGTCGTCTACATCTACTTCTTTAACGGCACCCGGGCAAAGACGACGGCGACCCTGAGCATTAAATAGACTCGGTTACTTATAAGCCGCAAACAGGTGCCCGCCAAATGGGTGATATACCCCTTTGGCGGGCGCCATATTCTTGTTCGCCACTCCCCGATACATGTTGTGCATACCCCGTGTACAGGTGTAAGCTCAACTCTATGCGTGAAAATACCTTGAGCAAGGAGGCTCATATGGCAGCTAAGGAACAAGTGGTCAAAAACGTGGTCCTTGTGGGCCAAGGTGGCGTGGGCAAGACAATGCTGGCAGAGGCAATGCTGCACCTCACGGGCAAGACGACTCGTCTGGGTGGCCATGCCGGCACCAAGCCCACGCTTGACTACGATTCGCAGGAGAGCGCACGTGGCTTCTCCATCTCCACCACCATGGCTCCGGTCGTGTGGCAAAACACGCGCATCAACGTGCTCGACGCGCCTTGCTATCCCGACTTCGTGGGTGATGCCTACGCCGCAATGAGCGCAGCAGAGACCGCCCTGTTCGTGGTCGACGCAATTGACGGCCCGCAGACCACCACCACGCGCCTGTGGTTTGCCGCCGAGGAGCTCTCCTTGTCTCGCGCCGTGTTTATCAACAGGCTCGACAAGCCCGAGGCCGACTTCGACTCCGCTATGGAGCTGTGCCGCGAGCGCTTTGGCAACAACCTTGGCGCCGTCACCATTCCCATGGGCACCGGCGCTGCGTTCTCGGGCGTTATTGACGTCGTGCACCAAACGGCTCGCCATCTCGAGAACGGCAAGGTCGTCGAGGAGGACATCCCTGCCGAGTACGCAGACGCCGCCGAAGAGGCTCGCGAGACGCTCGTGGACCTCGTTGCCGAGGCAGACGACGAGATCATGATGGCCTATCTCGAGGGCGAGGAAGTAACCCAGGAGCAGCTCGAGTCCTGCCTCTCCACGGCCATTCGCGAGCGCATCTTCGTGCCCGTGTTCGCAGGCGCCTGCGTCAAGGAGGAGGGCGTCATCTCCTTTATGAACGCCGTGGTCTCCTGGTTCCCCACCATGTCCGACTTTGGCCGCATTCCGCTGGTCAACGGCGAGGAACTCGACATCGACCCGAACGACAACCGTCCCGTTGCCTTCGCCTTCAAGAGCCTCAACGATCCGCAGAATGGCCGCCTCTCGTTCCTCAAGGTCCTGTGCGGCACGCTCACGCCTGGTTGCGAGCTGATCAATGGGCGTACGCGTAAGTCCGAGCGCCTGGGACACCTCTACCTCATGACCGGACGCGAGACGAGCGACGTTAAGTCCGCCGCCGCTGGCGACATCGTGGTTGTTCCCAAGCTCGATGCGGCAACCGGCGACACGCTCTCTGCCACCGGCAAGGTTGAGGCGGCTGCCTTCCGCTTCCCCAACAGCCTGTATCGCATCGCCATTGAGCCCGACAAGCGCGGCACCGAGGGCAAGCTCTACGCCTTCCTCGAGAAGAGCGCCGACGCCGATCCCACCCTGCGCGTGGAGCGCGACGAAGAGACCGGCCAAACGGTGATCTCTGCCATTGGCGAGGCTCAGGTAAGCGTTTTGCTCGAGCGTCTTGAGGATCGCACGGGCGTTACGGCGCACACCGTTAAGCTGCGCATTCCGTATCGCGAGACCATTCGCCGTACGGCAACCGGCCACGGCCGTCACAAGAAGCAAACCGGTGGTTCGGGCCAGTTCGCCGACTGCCGCCTGCGCATTGAGCCCAACCCCGATGCGGGCTACGAGTTTATTGACGAGGTTGTAGGCGGTGCCATTCCGCGCGGCTTTATTCCTGCCATCGACAAGGGCGTGCAAGAGACCATGCGTGGCGGCGTGCTGGCCGGCTACCCCGTAATCGACGTAAAGGTTGCCGTGTACGATGGCCAGTTCCACCCCGTGGACTCCAACGAGATGGCCTTCAAGACGGCCGCTCGCCTGGGCTTCCAAGATGCCGTGCGCCAAGCCGAGCCCGTGCTGCTCAAGCCCATGGCGCATCTTAAGATCACCGTGCCCGAGAGCTATGCAGGCTCCGTTATGGGTGACATCTCCGCAAGTCGAGGACGC
>JAFWMI010000294.1 GCA_017513965.1 Atopobiaceae bacterium | reverse complement strand
GCACGAACCGTCAAAGCGCTCGCAATACTCGCGAACGGCTTCGTCACCTCGCGCACGCACATCCTCCACGATGGCGGCTGCGGCGTCGGTTACCTCACGCGGAAGGGCGCCCGCCCTTCTCAGGTCCTCGTTGGTCAAGCCCTGTCCGTGAGCAAGCGCTATGGTCCTCATCGATCTTCCTCTTCCTCTTGACGCACGACGCGCGCAAGACGAGCGGCAAGGTCTCGAATGCGCACGTCACACCGGTAGGCCGCGGGACTCGCAAAGAAGCGTGCCGTGCATTCCAGCACGTTGTCCACTTCCACCAAGTCGTTCTCCACGAGCGTCGCACCGGTTGCCGTAATGTCAACAATGCGGTCGGTCATGCCAACAATGGGTCCAAGCTCTATGTTTCCGTGCAGCTGGACAATGTCCACCTGTTGCCCAATGCGGTCGTAGTATGCCTGCGTAATGCGTGGGTACTTGGTTGCCACGCGCATGGTGCCGCGCCATGCATAGGCGCGCTCCGCCATGCCCGCATTTGCGGCAGGCTCGGCAACCACGAAGCGGCACCATCCGTACTTGAGGTCCTGCAGCTGCAGAAGGTCCACATCCGCCTCAATTATGGAATCCCTGCCGCAAATGCCGCAGTCGGCACCGCCAAAGGCAACGAAGGCCGGAGCATCCTGCGCGCGTACAATAACGTACTCCACGCCCTCCTCCCTCACGATGAGCTTACGCCCCAAATCGCGCAGGCCCTCGGTGGGCAGCCCCGCCGCCGCAAGCACACGCACGGTGTCCGCAAAGAGCGAACCCTTGGGCACGGCGATGCGAAGCGGTCGTTCCGCCAGCCTTACGCCGGGTGTCACCACACCCGACTCGCCCTGCTCCCCCAAGACCTCTTGCAAGCGCTCGAGCGACATGGCAAAGCCGCAGGCGCTCACGTCGGGCAGGCCAAGATTCTCAAGCACGGCATCGTAATGCCCGCCGGAGGCCAACGACGCCGCAATGCCCTCGGCGTACGCCTTGAAGACCAGCCCCGTGTAATAGTCAAAGCTGTTTATGATGGAGAAGTCAAAGCGAAGCCTTCCCTGGCGAACGAGCGGCGCACAGCTCGCCAGCAGCTGGCGAAGCCCCGCAACGCCACGTTGTGCGTCCTCAACGCCCGCGGAGGCAAGAATCCCATCGAGCTCTTCCACCACGTGCTCGTCACCGTTGAGTCTGGGCACCCGGCAGAGCGCGTCGCGCTGCTCCCTGCCCAAGCCCTCCGTGGCGTTGACGAACTCGTCAAGACCCACGAGGTCCGACTCGTGCACGAGCTCGAGCACGCGCTTTGAGAACGCCTCGCCAAGATTGCAGGACGCAAGGAGCGCCTTGAGCGGGGCGACCGATCCACACACCACATACCAATCGGGCACACCGAGCCGCGCAAGCGCATCGGCCAGCAGCAGGACCACCTCGGCCTCCGAGGCCGCCCCATCTCCGCCCACCAGCTCCACGCCCAACTGCGTGAACTGACGGGACTGTCCTCGCAGCGCACCCTGTTCGCGAACTACCGGCGCCACATAACGCAGGCGAGCCGGCAGCTTGTTGGCATCCAAGCGCGAAGCAACCATGCGGGCGATGGGTAACGTGAGGTCGGGACGCAGCATGAGCAGGCGGTCGTCCTTGTCAAAGAGCTGGAACGGCGAGTCCTGTATGCGCCCCGCCGTCTCTATTACGCTGCGATCCTCCAGAATGGGCGTCTCTACCGGTAGGTACCCATGAGACGAGAAGCACGTGCGCACCGTTTCTGTAATGCGCTCCCGGGCGAGCGCTTCCTCTGGCAAAATGTCCCTAAAGCCACGCGGCGTTCGTTGAACCAAGGCAAATACCTCCCTGATGGGGTAAACAAACTCAATTACTCTATCACATTAAAGAGCACCACTAGGCATGGTGCCACGCATCGTCCTATCGATCGTCAAGATGCAGGAGCTTGGACACACGAGCGCCGATTGCGGCAAGGAACGAAAACGGACGTCGCTCGCGCCGGGTGGCCGAACGCTGAGACGTACCCTCACGCCAGTCATCGTCTTTCCGCACGAGTGCGTTCGCCTCGAAGCGAATCACGGGCACGCTCTCCGACCTGCCAAGGGTCGACCCTGCGTTGGATGGTTGCTCGCTTCGCTCGCCCACGTTGGGCAGCTGCTCGGTCACCTCCAGGTGATCGCTTGTCTCGCCCGCAACGGGCATGACCTTGCGGAGCGCCTCGCGTACCTTCTCGTGGTCTATGGGCAGCGTTGCCTCGAGCTCGTCGATGTCTTCCTCGGTAAGCGGCCTCATTTGCAATGTGGACTCGAGCTCGTCCACCCATTCCTCTGCGGTAAGACGGTTGAGCTGTTGCGTGCTTTGCAGGCCGTCCCGATCGAACTCGTCCTCGCTGCCGACCGTCTCGGCAGACGGAACATCGTCCAAAGTCGGCACCAAGGTCGTATCCACCGTTTTTGCCGGGGACAGCGTCGGCTCGGGCTCAGGCTCGGGCGCCAGCTCGGGTTCGGGCTCGGGTATCGGCTCTGGCTCGACGGCTGACTCGGGAGCCGGCTCGGGCGCACGTTCTGGCTCGGGCTCCACCGCCGGAGTCGACTCTGGCCGCGGCTGCGGCTCGACCCTACGCGGCTCAAACTCGAGCTGCAGCTCGCGCAGTATCTCTTCAATGAAGGCACGCGCCTCGCTGGTGGCCGCGTCCGAATCGTTCGAGCGCCCGGCACGCGACGTCGCATCCATGGCCGGCATCTGCGAGATTGGCTCCTCGACGTTGGCAGCCTCCTCCGCGGGCATCTCCTTAAAGTGCCTACCGCGGTACGAGCGAACGCCCTTTTGGGGGTTCTCCGTATGCCAGTCCCTGGGAATGCCTCCCGCCATATGTCGAGCAGCCATGTGTGCCCCCCAACGTCCTTTGAGCCAGTCTATAGTTTAGCCCAGATGAGCCGTGTCTGCCACAGGCAACGTTTTAGTGGCAAACCGTTACGCAACGATGTCGGCAAGCGTTGCCTCCGTATGAGCCACCAGGTCTTCTGGGGAAAGCGTGAGCGTAATGCCCTTTGCTCCTCCAGAGACACCAATCGCGTCAAAGAGCTGGGCGGTCTCGTCAATGAGGGTGGGAAAGCGCTTGCGCATGCCCACGGGCGAGCAGGCACCGCGCTCATACCCGCACACCGCCTCGAGCTCGCGAACGTGCATCATCGACAGGCTCTTTTCGCCGGCCGCACGCGCCGCCTTCTTGAGGTCCAGCTCGTCCGCAACCGGTATGCAGCACACCACGTGCCCACCCGTAGGCGTCGTGGTCACCAGCGTCTTGAACTGGGAAGCGGGGTCCTTCCCCAGCATATGGGCAATGCGCAGCCCAAGATCACGTTCGGGCGTGCCTTCCTCGATTTGGTACGTGTCCACGCAAAACGCGACGCCCGAGCTCTCAAGCTCGCGCATCGCGTTTGTCTTGGCCGTTTTTCCTCGACGCCTAGCTGCCACGCCCTATCCTCCCAAGTACGCCTGGCGCACGCGCGGATCGTGCAGCAGCTCGTCTGCGTCCCCACTCATGGAGACCCTGCCCGTCTCGAGCACGTATGCCCTGTCGGCAATGGAGAGCGCCATGGAGGCATTCTGCTCCACGAGCAGTATGGTCGTGCCCTGCGAGTTGAGCTCTTTGATAATGTCGAAGATCTCTTGGACCAGGATGGGAGCGAGTCCCATGGAGGGCTCGTCGAGCATCATGAGCTTGGGCTTGCTCATGAGCGCTCGTCCCATGGCGAGCATCTGCTGCTCGCCGCCCGAAAGCGTCCCGCCTGCCTGCGTGCGACGCTCCTTAAGACGGGGGAAGCTCTCATAGACGCGCTTGCGCATCTCCAGTGCCTCGTCATCCGATCGGGTAAAGGCGCCCATCTCGAGGTTCTCTCGAACCGTCATGTCCTGGAAGATGCGTCGGCCCTCAGGGCAGAGCGCGATTCCCTTAGAGACCATCTTATGTGCGGGTATGCCCACCAGACTCTCGCCCTCAAACTCAATCGAGCCGGTCCGCGGTTTGAGCAGACCCGCCACGGTATTGAGCGTAGTGGACTTGCCAGCTCCGTTGGCGCCGATGAGCGTAACGATCTCGCCTTCCTCCACCTCAAACGAGATGCCCTTAACCGCATGGATGGACCCATAGTACACGTTGAGGTCGCTTATCTTGAGCATGCTCATGCTACTCACCACCCTGCTCGGCATCCTGCTTGCCCAGATATGCCTCGATGACCTGAGGATTGTTCTGAATCTGCTCCGGGGTTCCCTTGGCGATAATCTTGCCAAAGTTGAGCACCGCAATGCCCTCGCAAATGCCCATCACCAAGTCCATGTCGTGCTCGATGAGCAGTATGGCAATGCCAAAGGTGTCGCGTATGCGCACTATGTTGTCCATGAGCTCGGCCGTCTCGGAGGGATTCATGCCGGCGGCAGGCTCATCGAGCAGCAGCAGCTTGGGATTGGTGGCAAGCGCACGCACGATCTCGAGCCTGCGTTGCGCACCGTACGGCAAGGAGCCCGCGATGTCGTTTGCGTTGTCGGCCATGTTGAACACGTCGAGCAGCTCGAGCGAGCGATCGTGGAACTCCTTTTCGCTCAGCCAGTGGCGCGGAAGACGGAACATGCCGCTCCACATGCCACACGGGATCTGGGTATGCAGGCCAATGCGCACGTTCTCCTCCACCGTAAGCGAACCGAACAGGCGGATGTTCTGGAAGGTTCGTGCAATGCCCGCTTGGCTCACCTTGGCCGTGTCCATGCTGGCCGTGTCCATGCCGTCGAGGAGGATGGTTCCTCGCGTGGGCTGGTACACCTTAGTGAGCAGATTGAACACCGTGGTCTTGCCCGCGCCGTTGGGGCCAATCAGACCCGCGATCTCGGTGCGACCCACCATGAGGTTAAAGTCGTCCACGGCGCGAAGACCACCAAAGTCTATGCCCAAATGACGGCATTCGAGCACGGGACTCTTGCCCGCATCTCGCTCAGGGATTATGGACTCGCTCGGCACCGGGACCATCTTCGTGCGCGGACGGCGCTCCTTCCTTGAGCTCTCGGCTGCCTCAGATGCTTTTGGCGAGCCTGAGCGTGCGCCCGCTGCGGCACTCTGCGCCTTATAGGTGCCCCTTACGTCCTTACTCATGCGTGGCACCTCCCTTCTGCTCGTCTAGGCTCAGCGCCGCCTCGTCGTCTTTCCGTCGTCGCAATCGTGCCTTCAGCTCGGTAATCCGCGATTGGATGGCGGCGTTGTTGGACACGATCATCACGACGATGAGCACCACCGCATAGATGAGCATGCGGAAGTCGCCAATAAAGCGCAGCATCTCGGGCAGCACCGTGAGCAACGCCGCGGAGATAATGCCACCGCGAATGTTGCCCATGCCGCCCAGCACCACAAACACCAAAATGAGAATCGAGGTGTTGAAGTCGAACTTCTTGGGAACGATCGACGAGTAGTTCATGGCATAGAGCGCACCCGCCATGCCGGCAAGCGCCGCAGAGACCACAAAGGCAATAAGACGATACTTGGTGGTGTTGATGCCCACCGACTCGGCGGCAATGCGGTTGTCGCGCACGGCCATGATGGCGCGTCCCGTACGGCTGTTCACGAGGTTGAGCACGATGGTGAGGGTAAACAGGATGAGTATGAACCCTGCGGTAAACGAGGAGAGCTTGTCGATGCCCGCCGCTCCCTGCGGTCCGTTGATGAGGATGGTGCCGCCCTGCATGCCAAGCGACTTGGCGTCCCGCATGGAGACGTGCAGGCCACTGGCGTCGAGGCCCACATACAGGTTGTTGAGCAGGTTCTTGATAATCTCGCCAAAGGCGAGCGTAACGATGGCCAGGTAGTCGCCACGCAGGCGCATTACCGGAAGGCCGATGATGATGCCGGCAACGGCCGCCAGCAAGCCAGCCACCACCATGGCAATAACCAGGCGAATGGGGTCCGCGCCAACAACGCCCCTAAGGCATGCGGCCGTGACCAAGCCACTAAAGGCGCCAACGCTCATAAAGCCCGCATGGCCCAGCGAAAGCTCGCCCGAGATACCAACCACGAGGTTGAGTGAGATGGCCATGCAAATGTAGGCACAGATGGGCACCAACAGTCCGATGAGGGAGTTGGAGATGGCGCCTGCCATGGTGAGGCCCTGCATGATGGCATAACCGGCAATGACGATGCCGTACGTAATGAGATTCGACCGTGTGGCCTTTGAGAGACCCTGCAACATTTTCATGGCTACACCTTCTCGTGAATCTCTTTGCCCAGCAGGCCGGCCGGACGAATGAGCAGCACTACGATGAGCACGGCAAAAACGATGGCATCCGCCAGCTGCGTGCCAATGTACGCCTTGGCAAAGATCTCTATGATGCCCAGCAGCACGCCGCCCAGCGCCGCGCCGGGAATGGAGCCGATGCCACCAAGCACGGCGGCGGTAAACGCCTTGATGCCGGGCATGGATCCCGTGGTGGGCATGAGCGTGGGATAGGCCGAGCACAACAGCACGCCGGCGATGGCCGCAAGACCAGAGCCGATGGCAAACACCATGGAGATGGTGGTGTTCACGTTGATGCCCATGAGCTGAGCGGCGCCCTTGTCCTCGGAACAGGCACGCATCGCCTTGCCCATCTTCGTCTTGCTGGTAAAGAGCGTGAGGCCCACCATAACCACCACGGCCGCGAGCACCGTGGCAATGGTGACGGAGCTGATGATGAGCTGACCGTCGAACAGCGACAGCGAGGGGAACGGAATAACCGACGTAAAGGCCTTGGGATCGGCGCCCCAAATGAGCAATGCCGAGTTTTGCAGAAAGTAGCTCACGCCAATGGCCGTGATGAGCACGGCAAGCGACGGCGCCTCACGCAATGGCTTGTATGCCAGGCGCTCCACAACGATGCCCAAACACGTGCAGCCAATCACTGCCAGCAAAACGGCTAGCACGGGCGGCAGGCCCAAGTTCCCCATGGCAATAAAGCAGATGTAGCCACCTACCATAATCACGTCGCCATGAGCAAAGTTGAGCATCTTCGCGATGCCGTACACCATGGTGTATCCCAAGGCGATGATGGCATACACGCTTCCCAGACTGATTCCGTTAATCAGGTTGGTGAGGAAGCCCATTCTCTCCCCTCTCTACCAAATCGAACGATGGGGATGCCCCCTTTTTGGGCGCGCCAAAAAGGGGGCATCCCCTGTTGCAACTCCTGCGAACTATGAGTCCATGGGCTCGTAGACGCCGTTCTTGATGATCATGCCCTTGGGGTCCTTGGTGACCTCGCCCGTGTTGGACCAGGTCATGTTCTCGCCGGTAAGGCCGCTGTAGGTGAATCCACCGGTAAAGGCATCGATGAGCTGCTTGCACAGATCCTGCGCGGTGCCGTCCGTCTTGATGTCTGCCGACTTGATGGCCTCCCAAATGGCATACACGCAGTCGTAGGCATCGGCGGCAAACTGGTTGGGATCCTCGTCGGTGCCCGTGAGCTCCTTGTAGGCCTTCACGAACGCCTGGGTCTTCGCGTCGGTTGCCGTTGCGACGAACGGGGTGAGCAGCATGACGCCCTCGGCGAGCTTGGTGTCGAAGCCCTCCACCGTGAGGATGCCGTCCATGCCGTCGACGCCAAAGAACTTGGGCGCATAGCCCATGGTGTTGGCCTGCGTGAGGATGAGCGACGCGGGCGTGTAGTAGATGGGCAGGAACACGAGGTCGGCACCAGCGGACTTGGCCTCGTTGAGCTGGACCGTAAAGTCGGTCGCGGAGTCGTCGGTAAACGTGGTGGTGGAGACGATCTCCAGGTTGAGTGCCTTGGCCTCGCTCTCAAACTTGCGATAGATGCCCGTGGAGTATGCGTCGGCGTTGTTGTAGATAATGGCAATCTTGGTGCCGAGCTTCTGGTTGGCGATGTACTTGGCCGATGCCGTTCCCTGGTTGGGGTCGGTAAAGCACATTTGGAAGACGTTGTCCTTGCGCGGAATGGTCACGTTGCCATCCTCGTCGGCCTGTCCGCCAATAACGTCGGTAGAGGATGCGGAGGGCGTGAGCTCGAAGATCTGGTCGGCGTTGGACTCGGTCGAGACGGCCACGCAGGGAGCCGTGGTGGTGGTTCCCACCAGGATCTGCATGCCCCAGTCCTTGAGCGTGTTGTACGCGTTGACGGACTTCTCGGGATCGTGCTCGTCGTCCTGCCAGTTGAGCTCGAGCAGCGTCTTGCCCTCGCCCTCTTCCTTGTTGATGGCGTCCACGGCAACCTGTGCACCGTTCTTGGTCGCGTTGCCATAGATGGCGGCCGCGCCGGTTATGGGGCCAATGCCACCAATCTTGAGCGCGCCCTCGGCGGCCGGGGCGGAGTCGGTGGAGCCGGAATCGCTTGAGCCCGAGCCACCACATGCGCTCAGACCCATGCCAGCAGCGGCAATACCAGAGAGCTTAACGAAGCTTCGGCGAGAAATGCCCATATCGAACGTCATTGTTCCCCCTCACGTTTGTACACACATGTGTACGTATCCATCGATACCGTCATATCCTAGCCCGCAAGCACCATGCATTTCAAGGAAGAAGCGAGGAGGGCGCGAACGATTTTACCCCTTGGTAACCGGAACCATCCGCAAACAAGATAGCCCCCCGCAGTTTGCGAGGGGCCATGATGATTCGTTCGACTGTGATCGTGGCTTAGAGCGGGCCACCACCGAGGAACGTCATGTAGTTCACGTCGCGCAGGGCAACGCCACCGTTGGGGATGGAGTCAATGATCATGCCGCCACCCACATAGATGCCCACATGGCCGGTGGGATAGTGACCACCGAACGGGTAGAACACCAAGTCGCCGTAGTTGAGCTGGCTCGAGTCATACACCATGTTGGAGCCAACCTGCGCCCAGAGCGACTCAGGAGAGTTGGAGTGGCTGGGAAGACCCAGTGCGTAGTCAACGACGCCGGAGCACGTGAAGCTAGAGCTGCCCACATCGCCTGTCCAGTTGTAACCGCTCCAGCTATAGCCCGATCCAATAATGGAGTAGGCACGTGCCACCATGGAGGAGCCGTATGCGGAAGGCGCGTTCGTCTTCGTGCTGGAAGAAGGCGTGGGCGTAGGCGTGGGCGTTACGACGGGAGCGCTCTGGGCCTCCTCCTCGGCAGCTGCTGCAGCATCGGCGGCAGACTGTGCCTCTTCCTCGGCGGCGGCAGCGCGGGCAGCGGCTTCGTCCGCCGCCTGCTGTGCGCGCTCGGCGTCCTGCTGCTGGCTCGAGCTCGAGCTCGTGCTGTTGCCGTCCTGCGTGGCGTCATCGGAAGACTGCGGTTGCGCAGACTCTGCTGCCTGCGCAGCTTCCTCGGCTGCGGCAGCCTCTTCCTCGGCACGCGCCTGGGCTGCGGCTGCGGCCTCGGCAGCAGCGGCTTGGGCAGCAGCGCGAGCGGCGGCCTGCTCCTCGGCAATGGCCTGCTGAAGCTCAACGGAAAGCTGTCCGTAGTAGGACTCCGCACTTGCAGCGGCGGCCTCCACGTCGGAGAGGCGCTGCTTCTGCTCGTCGACCAAGCGCTCCTGATCGGCCTTCTTGGTCTCGAGGTCGCTCTTCTGCTGGTCGAGCTCGTCGGCAAGCGTCTTTACCTTGTCAACAGCCTCGCGCTCGTGCTCAGAGATCTTGTTTGCGTAAACGACACGAGAAACCATGTCGTCAAAACTCGTAGAGCCCACGACCACGTCGAGCAACGTTGGCGTACCGTTCTTGTAGTCCTCGGACACAAGAAGCGCCAGCTCGTCTTGAGCGGCAGTGAGCTTTTCCTGAGTCTCGGGAATCTTTGTGTCGAGCTCGCCGATGCTTGCGACCGTATCGTCGAGCTCCTTCGTCACGTTCATGAGGTCGTACTCGCACATCTCTGCCTGCGAGTTGAGGTCGTAGAGCCGCTGTTGTGCTGCGGCAACCTGCTGCTGCAACTCCGCCTTCGTAGCGGCGAGTGCAATTCCGGGAGCCTGGAAGGCCAATATCGTCGAGAAGGCACAGGCCAGTGTAGCCTTCCCCAAGGTGCCCGAAAACGTCTTTCGGTCCATTGGCTTTCACCTCTTCATCTCTTGTAGCCAAACTGACATAGGGTATACCTTAGCGGTTTAGCGCCCTCTTCTCAAATACATCATCTTTCGTCCACGTCTCTGTATGCCTTCTTTAAGGTTTACTAAGCTTGTGCGAAGATGTCGATTGCAAAAGATTCCTTTTAAGCCATACGTGCGCGATCGCGCTCAAGAACCTTCCCCAAATACCTTCCCGTGTAGCTCTCCGCAACCTCCGCTACCTGCTCAGGTGTTCCGTAGGCAACGATGGTTCCGCCACCGTCTCCGCCCTCCGGTCCGAGGTCCAGCACACGGTCTGCCGTCTTGATCACGTCGAGGTTATGCTCAATGACCAGTACCGTATTGCCCGCATCAACGAGTTTTTGGAGCACATCCACCAACTGGCGAACGTCCTCAAAATGCAGGCCAGTGGTCGGCTCGTCCAATATGTAGAAGGTCTTGCCCGTTTGCTGGCGATGCAGCTCCTTGGCCAGTTTCACGCGCTGCGCCTCGCCACCCGAGAGCGTCGTGGCCGGCTGCCCCAAGTGAATGTAGCCGAGTCCCACGTCATAGAGCGTCTGGAGCTTTTTCTTTATGCGCGGAATGTTGGCAAAGAACGCCAGCGCCTCGGTAACCGTCATGTCCAAGACGTCCGAGATGGTCTTGTCGTGGTAGCGAATCTCCAGCGTCTCTCGGTTGTACCGCTTGCCATGACACACCTCGCACGGCACGTACACGTCGGGCAGGAAGTTCATCTCGATCTTGATCTGTCCGTCACCCTTGCAGGCCTCGCAACGCCCGCCGCTCACGTTGAACGAGAAGCGACCGGCCGAATAGCCCCGCGCCCGGCTCTCGGGAACCGAGGCAAAGAGCTTGCGCAGGTCGTCCCAAAGGCCGATGTAGGTTGCCGGGTTGGAGCGCGGGGTGCGGCCGATGGGGCTTTGGTCAATGTCGATGACCTTGTCCACGAGCTTGCCCCCATCCGCATCCACCAAGCCCTCGATCTTGCGATACGGACCGACGGGCCGCTGTGAGCGATGTACGGCATTGGTGAGCGCCGGTGCCAGCGTGTCAGTTACCAGCGAGCTCTTGCCCGAGCCCGAGACGCCCGTCACCACCGTAAACGTCCCGAGCTCCACACGTGCGGTGATGTTCTTGAGGTTGTTGGCGCGTGCGCCGAAGATCTTGAGGGAGCCACGCCGCGGGTTCCGCCGCTTGGCGGGCAGCGCAACCATGCGCTCCCCGCGCAGATAGGCACCCGTGAGCGAGTCCTCGCTCTCCATTATCTGCTGCGGCGTGCCCTCAGCGACCACCTCGCCGCCACGTTCGCCCGCGCCCGGCCCCATGTCTATTACGTGGTCTGCCGCCAAGATGGTGTCCTCGTCGTGCTCGACCACGATAACCGTGTTTCCCAGGTCGCGCAGCCTGCGCAGGGTCTCGATGAGCCGGTCGTTGTCGCGCTGGTGCAGGCCGATGGACGGCTCGTCCAATATATAGAGTACGCCCATGAGTCCCGCGCCAATCTGCGTCGCCAAACGAATGCGCTGGGCCTCTCCACCCGAGAGCGTCGTCGCCGCACGGCTCAACGTGAGATAGTCCAAGCCAACGTTCACCAAGAACCTCAGCCGTGCGACGACCTCCTTCACGATGGGAGCGCCAATGAGCCGTTGGCGATCCGTGAGCTCGAGCCCCTCAAAGAACGCAAGCGACTCCTTGCAAGAGAGGTCGCACACTTCCTGGATGTTCTTGTCCCCCACCGTTACGGCAAGGTACTCGGGCTTGAGGCGCGCACCGTGGCAGGTGGTGCAGGGGACCTCTCGTATGAACTTCTCGTAATGCTTGCGCATGGTCTCGGACGACGTCTCTTGGTACCTGTCGAAAAGCACGTTGCGCACGCCGCTAAACTTGGTGAACCAATAGGTGTCGCGACCATCGCGGGTATGGTAGTCAACGCGAATCTTGGTTGACCCCAGCCCATCGAGCAGCGCTGACTGCACGCGCTTGGGCAAGTCGCACCAAGGCGTGGCGGGATCCGCCCCCAGGTGTTTGCATGCGGCGGCCAGAATCTGCGGGTAGTAGTTTGAGTTGCCAAAGATGCTGCCAAACACGCCCTCGTCAATCGAGAGGGACGGGTCCTCAATGAGCGCCTCCGCATCCACGATGCGCCTGGTGCCTATGCCGTCGCAGTCGGGGCAGGCACCGTAGGGTGCATTGAACGAGAAGTCGCGCGGCTGCAGGTCGTCAATCGAATGACCGTGCTCCGGGCATGCGAGCGCAAGGGAGTATTGGAGCAGCTCTTCGGGCATGCCTTCCGGATCCTTGCGGTCGGCAAGCAGGAGGAATCCCACGCGCCCCTCCGCCAGCTTGGTCGCGTTCTCCACGGCCTCGGCTATGCGTCCCAGCGAGCTCTCGCGCACCACGATACGATCCACCACGACCTCAATGGAGTGCTTGAACGTCTTGGGAAGCCGAATCTCGCTTCCGTCAAGCTCGCGCACCTCGCCGTCTACGCGCACGCGCGAGAAGCCCTCGCGTCGCAGGTCCTCAAACAGCTTGGTGTACTCTCCCTTTCTGCCCAGCACCACCGGCGCGAGCACGAGCGCACGCCTGCCCACCGCACGTGCCAAGACCTTGTCTGCCACTTGGTCGGTCGTTTGGCGCGCAATGGGGCGACCGCATTCGGGGCAATGCGGCGTACCGACCCGCGCATAGAGCAAGCGTAGGTAGTCATATATCTCGGTGACGGTTCCCACCGTTGAGCGGGGGTTGCGGCTCGTCGTCTTTTGGTCAATCGAGACCGCGGGAGACAGACCGTCTATGGAATCGAGGTCTGGCTTGTCCATTTGTCCTAGGAACATGCGCGCGTAGCTGGAGAGGCTCTCCACGTAACGACGTTGTCCCTCTGCGTAAATGGTGTCGAACGCAAGGCTCGACTTGCCGGAGCCCGAGAGGCCCGTAATTACCACGAGGTTGTCACGCGGGATGTTTACGCTCACGTCACGAAGGTTGTGCTCGCGCGCGCCCTTTATCACTATGGAGTCGGATGCCATGCAGGTTCCTCTCGAACGATAGTCGTCGCCAGTATAGTGTAGCCGAACGCATGGGAACGCATGTTCCCATGCCAAGAATCACAGGGTGTGCAAAACGTGTTCGGTTATTGTCGCGCAAGGACGGGACACCGCGGACCGTCCCCGTTCGCGCCGTTACCGTTCGCGCCGTCCTCGTTCGCTGGAATGTTGAACGCTGAGGGTCGAGAACCCTCGGCGCCGTAAATCTCAGCAAATCGACCCTCTGCGTCGCAAGTCCCAACGAGAGAAGCGCGCCGCCAAGAGGTTGTTGCCCTATGCGCTCTTGCCCACCTCAAAGCGAAGGGGACGCCTTGGGCCAAGCCACAGCACGTCGCCTTCCTCAATGGGACAAGGCTCCGGCTCTCCCAGCATGAACCTGCGACCATCATGCTTGGTTAGGCGCGTACCGCGCGGCGCATGGTTGGTAACCGTCCAACGACCGTCCAAAACGGCAAGCGTGCATTGCATCACGTCCACATAGGGGAATCCCTCGGCATCAAGACGCACGTTTACCTCGGGCGGAACCTCCTCGCCCCAACGCACCGCACCAATGCAGTCCCCGGAATGCAGTTCCAGCCTAAAGGCCCCCTCCCCCACAAGGTATGCCACACCGGCATGCGCCTCGTCGATGAACCGCAGCGTGGGCGGATCCTTCTCCTCTGGTGCAGGCTCTGGCTCTGGCTCGGGTACCGCCTCCTCCGCACGCATTGCCGCACGGGCCGCGGCGCGGGCTGCTTGCATATCGTCCGATGTCATGCGCGTGGTCTCTTGCGGCGCAGGCTGCAAGAACGGCGGTATGTTGAGCTCCTCAAAATTCATGCGCCCCGTGGACGACACCGCGTCGCTCGTAAGCGGGGAAGGCGCCTCGCCCTTCTTCGGCTCGATGAACTGACAGCTCACCTCGAGCTCGCCCGGTTCAATCGCGTCGTTTGCCATAACGCTCACCTGTGGCTCGCCGGCCATCCAATAGCCCTTCTCGGCAGCCCTGGCACGTACGTATGCGGCGACGCCCGATTCCTTGCGCCCCGAGTCGATGCCCCAGTAGTCATCCCAGTCCTCTGGGCTCACCAGGACTTCCACGTAGTTGGGCGCCTCTTGGTAATGGGGCCATTGTCGTACGCCGTGACGGACGGATCGCCATGCTTCGTAGTTAACCGTGAGCGGATCAAGCGACCGTTCCTCTTCGGATACGAGCTTACGAAACCATCGCCTAAACCTGTGCGTGGTTGGTGCGAGACCGAGTTCTTGCTCAATGTGGGTGGGCATGGCGGCTCCTTCCTGCGCGAACATGCGCAATGCCGCAGTTCTTGCTCATAGTCCCTTTTTCCCATCTTCGCAAAAGCTTATGCACTCCCGCATTCCTCCACAAATGGAGTTTTTTTTAGCGGCTCCTACAGCTGTGACTCAACGGGATGCTTGCCGTATCCCGCCCAGCCAACCTGTCCATCGGCGTAGCCCTTCTTGCCATCCATCTTGAGCTTCACCCACTGGTGCTTCATCATGGACTTGTTCACGTGCGTCCATTTGAAGCCCATGCATTCCAGCACCATGCCCAACGCGGCCGTAGAGCCGGCACACGTGTATTTCTTGGCAATGAACACGCCGTATGCGGTGTAGTAGTCGCTTCCCTCCATCGTGTACTTGCAACGGCTCGAGAATGCGCTCACATACTGCGCCGCCCAGGAAACGCGCGTAAGGTCCTTCTGCTTCTTGATCTTTGATTTGGGAGGAACGCACTTTGCGATGAGCTTTGCCACACGGCGTGCGTCCGCGTTCTTGTTCCCCGTCTTCTTGGCCGGAATCTTGCGTAGCACGCCGTTCCAGGCGATGATGTAGTTCTTGTACAGGCCACAGTTGGCCATTACGCCCTCAGAGGTGAAGCAATAGCGCTTGCCCTTGATCTTCTTCAGCCCCTTGTCCATGACGCCCTTGGAGCTAAAGTGGTATTTCTTCCCCTCAATGGTCTTCCAGCCCTTTTGCATTACGCCCGCCGAATTAAAGTAGTATGTCTTCTTCCCGCGGGTAAGCCAACCGGTTTGCATGGCACCATCGGCATCGAAGAAGTAGCGATTGCTGCCGAGCGTAAGCCAACCCGTCTTCGCGGCGCCGTTCGCTTGGAAGTAGTACCGATATCCGTCAATGGTGCGCCAGCCCTTGGCCAGGGTTCCCGACGCATCGTAGTAGCGTATTACGCCGTCTTCAGCTATCCAGCCAACCTTTTGGGGATCCTCTGTCACATCACCCTCGTCCCCATCCGAGGCAATCTCCAACACGGCTTCCTGTTGGTCGAGCGTCTCTTCGTCCCGCGAGACGGGAGCCTCTTCCTGCACATAGAGCTCGTCTCCTTGCGTCGCATCAGGTACTGCCGCCTCGTCTGCAACCTCAAGAGAGAGCGTTTGGTTCCCTTCTTCGGCGAAGGCCGTAGCAGGCATTGCCAACCCTCCAAACGCAAGCAATCCGGAGAGTGTCCAGGCAAGGATTGGATGAGTGACACGCTTTGCTTTCATTGCTGCGACCTCCTTGGAAACGAACTGAAAAACAGCTGCACACAATCTTAGCATTCACACACAATCTGGGGGGTTCGGCCAAGGCAGGTGGACGTACGCATGGTCCGTTACCCGATCATCCAAGGCAGTGGCAGAGAAGATCCGGGCCGGGCTTGCCGGGAACGCGACCGCTGCGGGCCGGGCTTGCCGGGAACGCGACCGCTGCGGGTCGTGCCGGACGGGAACGCGACCGCTGCGGGTCGTGCCGGACGGGAACGCCACCGCTGCGGGCCGGGCTTGTCGGGAACGCGACCGCTGCGGGTGCTTCGACCCGCAGGGGTCGCAAAGCCAGCCACCCGGACCCGCACAGGTCGCAATTCCGTCAACCCACACCCGCACGGGTCGCAAAGCCAGCCACCCGGACCCGCACAGGTCGCAAAGCCAGCCACTCGGACCCGCAGGGGTCGCAAAGCCAGCCACCCAGACCCGCACAGGTCGCACTTCCGTCAACCCACACCCGCAGGGGTCGCAAAGCCAGCCACCCGG
>JAFWMI010000293.1 GCA_017513965.1 Atopobiaceae bacterium | reverse complement strand
TTTTCAAGGTCTTCGCTCCGGGTCTCCCCGGACCGAAGCAATTTTCGCTAGTCTGTCTTCGTCGATCTCATCGATCGCAGTATCCGGTTTTCAAGGTTCGCCGCGCGGGCTCGGTGCGCCGCGCGAGGAATAACTATACGCCACGGGCGGCCGGCGTCGCCCGGCGTTCCGGGGTCTACACAGATACTTCACATACGACGAGCCGGAAGCTGAGAGAGCGCCTCGTCACATGCTGCCATCGTGAGTCTTTGTGCTTCGCCAGCGTCGGGCGCCTCCGCACAGGCGCGTACGAGCGGGTCGGTTCTGGACGGCCTGAGCTGAACCCACGAATCGTCCTCAAAACGCACAACGAGGCCATCGGAATGACTGATCCATACGACCCTCTTCCCACATACGTTGCTGAGGTTAAGGCCGGGAAGCACGTTACGGAATGCTTGGATAGACGCCGCGTCGAGCCGTATGTCACGCTTGATGTAGTGCATCTCTCCAACCTGTGACTCGAGTTCCGCCACGAGCTGGGAAAGCTTGGCTCCACGGGCGGCAAGGAGCTCCACTGCAAGCAGCGCCGCCAGCAACCCGTCACGCTCGGCGAAGTGAGCTGGCATGCAAATGCCACCGAACTCCTCTACACCCAGCATTACGTCGTTCTCCACGAACTCGCTGTGGATGCGATTGAATCCCATGGGGACTTGCGTGTATGGGCAGCGCAAGCGCGCCGCTTGCTTGCGTATGTATGCCGAGCACGAGCTCGTGGCAACCACGCGCCCCGCCGACCCTCTGTCGCGCACCAGATGCTCCATTATGAGCGGAACCATGCGATGCGGCGTTACATAGGTACCTCGTTCGTCTATGAGCGCCAGCCTGTCCCCGTCTCCATCCAGGACGAGACCAAGGTCGCTCTCGCTGCGCAGCACAGCCTGCTCGCACTTGTCTACCCAAGGCTCGACCGGCGATGGGTGCAGGCCCCCAAAGTCTGGCTCAGGCTCGCCGTGTATCTGCAGCACCCTACAGCCAAGGCCCTGCAACAGGCGGACCAAGTAGCCACGTGAGGAACCATACATGGGATCCACCACGATCTTGGGTGCGAACCTGCCAATGAGGTTGGCGTCAACCTGCTCCCTTAGGGCGGCAAGGTACGACTCCATCATATCGCCGTGCACGAACACGCCACGCCCGTTAACAGGTGCCGACGACACCATTTGCGTAGCTGCCTCATAGAACTCGTCTGACACCGGGCCGCCATCCGCGGCGCGTGCGGATATGCCGCCGTATTCGCACGACGCACTCGACGCGGTAAGCATGATCGCTCCCACGGCATGCGGATCGCGCGCGGTGCTCCAACCAAGCGCCGGTGTGGGACAAGGCATGTCCGAAACGATGGCCTTGAGTCCATAGCTGGACAGCACGCCGCCTGCCACCTCGGCAAACCGCTTGCCCGAAAAACGCGTGTCGTAGCCCACGAGCACCGTGGCGCCTGGATGCGCGTCTGCCCAGATGTAGGCGAACGCGTCGGTGGCACGCGCGACGTTCTCCTCGTTAAACCCGTCGTCGAACCGCGCGCGCCATCCCTTGTTGTTGAAGCGGATTATACGCATGCCCTAGCTCAGCCTCACGTCCTTGCCGAGCGCCTCCTTAAAGGCCGCCACCTGCTCGGGATCACGAAGCGCCATGCGGGCATTAGTGGCTGCCCATGCAGCGGGGGTACCAGTGTCGCATCCTTGGTCTGGGTCAACCACAAGCGCGTACATCTCCTCTTCCTCGAGCAAGCGCTCCATGGCGTCGGTGAGCTGAATCTCTCCGCCAGCACCGGTGCCCTGCGTTGCGAGCAGGTCCATGATGCGTGGCGAAAGCAGGTAACGACCCACGATGAACAGATGGGAGGGGGCCTCTTCGGGAGCGGGCTTCTCTACCAGGCCCGTCACCTTCCACACGGCGCCCTCTTCCTCACCCTGTGCGTTGGTTCCCGGCAGCGACTCAACGCAATCGCCGGCAATGATGCCGTAACGGCTCACTTGGTCGGCAGGCACCGGCGCCACGGCAATAACCGACGCATTGTTATGTGCCGCCGAAACCGTGGCCATGTTCACGCACATTTGTCGATCGGGCACAAAGTAATCGCCAAGCAGTACGAAGAAGGGATCTCCGTCCATCTCGCTCGCCGCGCAATATACCGCGTGCCCCAGACCCTTTGGGTCATCCTGGTACACAAACGACACGGGCAGCGCGCCAGCCTCATGGACGGCGTCCGCGAGAGCGTCTTTGCCGCGCTCCCGTAACATGCCCTCGAATTCGGCATCCTCGGCAAAATACTGCTCAATCTGAGGCTTTTCGTGCGAGTTTACGATCACCACGCCGTCGACGCCCTCGGGCTCGAGCGCCTCCTCCACAACGTACTGAATCACGGGCTTGTTGAGCACGGGCAACAGTTCCTTGGGGCTGCACTTGGTGGCAGGAAGAAAGCGGGTTCCCAGGCCGGCGGCAGGTATGATCGACTTCATATGTGGTCCTCCTTGAGCGGTGCGATGGCGTGCGTCGCACATGTGTAAGCTCAAAGATGATACCCGCGAACGTTTTACCCTATACTGCTGCATCCGCCAGTGGCGCGGCAAGCCACGCCACTGGCGGATGCACAACGACCTCTAAAGCCAGCTTAGTCGATGGCCACGCCCTGACGTTCCAAGTAGGCGCACCAGCGATCCATGGTGTCCTCAGAGAGGTAATGCTCCATGAGGCATGCCTCCTCGTCGGCGGTCGCTTCGTCTACGCCCAGCTCGCCTGTAAGAAACGACCTGAGCACCCGGTGACTGCGCCACACACGCTTGGCGTACACTTTGCCCTTCTCGGTAAGCATCACGCGCCCATACCGAACCTGCTCAACCATACCGGCCTCTTTGAGCGTGGAGAGCGCCTTACTCACGCTCGCCTTGGACACCTCGAGCTGCTCTGCCACATCGACGGAACGAACGCCACCTTCGATGCCACGGTCTCCACCCTCAACCATAATGCGATAGATGGCTTCCAGATAATCCTCCCCCGCCATGGACAAGCCATGTCCACGCGGCAAATCCATCCGCGCCATAATCCTCTCCCCTCCGCACGCAGCGCTCTCCCCAAAGCACTGCACGGTCTATGAGTTGGCCAACCCTTATGGCCTATGCCATTATGACACACCAAAGTCGGGAGTCGGTATGACCACGCGACTGATGCGTGCGCTGAGCGACTGGAGCTTCTCGACGAATCGCTCGTATCCGCGGTCGATATGGTATATGTCAGACACCGTGGTTATGCCATCTGCCACAAGACCGGCCATTACGAGTGCCGCCCCGCCACGAAGGTCCGGAGAGCGGACCTCGGCGCCCGAAAGCCCCTCAACGCCATGCACGACCGCATGATGACCCTGTATTACGATGTTGGAGCCCATGCGCTGCAATTCGCTTGCGAACATGAAGCGGTTCTCGAAGACGTTCTCAGTGATAATGCACGTTCCCTTTGCCAATGCCAGAAGACACATGGTCTGCGCCTGCATGTCGGTGGGAAAACCAGGAAACGGCAGCGTTTGTATGTCGATGGGCATAATGTCGCGCGAGCGGCTTACGGTCACCTCACGCTCGCCCCGCTCGATGGTGAGTCCCATCTGCTCGTACTTTCGCAGCACCAAGCCCAGATGGTTGGGGTCGAAGCCACGTACGGTTACCGGCTGTCCCACGATGCCGCCAACGGCAACGAACGTGCCCGCCTCGATGCGATCGCCCACTACGGCATGGGTCACCGGATGCAGTTCGCCCACACCATGGATTTCGATTACGGGCGAGCCAGCGCCCTCGATATTCGCGCCCATCTCGTTGAGCATGTTCGCAAGGTCCACAATCTCGGGTTCGCGTGCAGCATTGTCGATGACCGTGGTGCCCTTTGCGTGTACGGAGGCCATGATGAGGTTCTCCGTTGCACCCACGCTCGCAAAGTCGAGCGTAACCGTTGAGCCCACAAGCCCGTGAGGGGCGCTCGCATGAATGTCGCCGTGGTCCACGTCAAACTCAACGCCGAGTGCCTGTAGGCCAAGAATGTGCATGTCGATCTTGCGTGCGCCGATGTTGCATCCACCCGGCATCGCCACGATCGCCTTGCCAAAGCGCGCCAGCAGGGGCCCGAGCACGGCCGTTGAGGCACGCATTTGCGCCACGAGGCTGTATGGGGTCTCCCAGCTGTTCACGGCACTGGTGTCGATGCTCAGCGTATGCTCGTCCACCACCTCAACCGTTGCGCCCAACTCCTTGAGCACCTTGCCCATAACATGTACGTCGGCAATGTTGGGAACGTTCTTGAGCGTGGTGACGCCAGGAGCGAGTATGGTGGCCGCCATGAGCTTGAGCGCAGAGTTCTTTGCGCCTTCAACGGTTACCGTGCCCGTAATGGGATGACCGCCTTCAACAGAAATGACTTCCATCCGTCCTCCGCTCCGCTTCTCTAGACCTGTTGCCTTAGATTACACCAGCGGCATCGTTCCAAGCACGCTCGCCCGTCGGCCACATGGAACTATCAACGATGCACGAGGGTTCGGGATAGCCCCATGCCAAGGCGCGTTTAACCAATGATTGGGGACACGCCCCTTCGAGGCGTGCCCCCAATCGTCACCTGCATTGAAAAGCTTGCTTACGCATGCGCGAGCAGCAGGTCGCACCAACGTATCTTGTTGTCGTAGTATGCGCGACGGTTATCACCCTCGGGCAGCTTGTCCCGCTTGGCAATTGCCGCGTCCTTGGTTTGCTGCACGACGTCGGGCTCTATGTCGTCCTCACGGCGAGCGTGGTCGGCGAGCACGATTACCGAGTCGCCACGCGCCTCCGCATACCCGCCCGAGACGATGATGTTCACCACGTCGCCACCATCTGCCTCCGGCAGCGTAAGGCGAACCACACCATCGCCAAGTGCGCAGATCTCTGGTGCATGACCAGGCCAGATGCCCAGCTCACCAGCTTGTGCCACGAGCACCAGATGGTGGACCTCACCCTCGAACAGCAGCTTGTCGGGACGTACGAACCGGCACATCATTAGAGCTTCGCCGCCCGCGCACGTACGTCGTCGATGTTGCCCGCGTAGCGGAACGCCTGCTCGGGGATGTCGTCGCACTCGCCGTCGACGATGGCGGCAAACGAGCGCACGGTATCCTCAACACGCACGTAATCGCCCGGATTGCCGGTAAACTTCTCGGCAACATGGAAGGACTGGCTGAGGAACTGCTGCACCTTACGGGCACGAGCCACGACCAGCTGCTGCTCCTCGCTCAGCTCGTCCATGCCCAAGATGGCGATGATGTCCTGCAGGTCGGAGTACTGCTGCAGGATCTCCTGGGTCTTCTCGGCCACGCGGTAGTGCTCCTCGCCCACAATCTCGGGATCAAGCGCGCCAGAAGAACTCGCCAGCGGGTCTACGGCCGGATAGATGCCAAGCTCCGTAATGGAACGGCTCAAAACCGTTGTGGCATCCAAGTGGGTAAAGGTCGTGGCAGGCGCCGGGTCGGTAAGGTCGTCGGCCGGGACGTAGACTGCCTGCACCGAGGTAATGGAACCCTCGCGCGTGGAGGTGATGCGCTCCTGCAGCTCACCCATCTCGGTTGCCAGCGTGGGCTGATAGCCCACTGCTGAAGGCATGCGGCCCAGCAAGGCCGATACCTCGGAGCCCGCCTGCGAGAAGCGGAAGATGTTATCGATGAACAGCAGCACGTCCTGACCCTGGTCACGGAAGTACTCCGCCGTGGTAAGACCAGCCAGACCCACGCGTAGACGCGCTCCGGGCGGCTCGTTCATCTGGCCATACACGAGGCAGGTCTTCTCGATGACGCCGGACTCGGACATCTCCAGGTAGAGGTCGGTGCCCTCACGCGTGCGCTCGCCAACGCCCGTGAAGACTGAGGTGCCGCCATGCTCCTGGGCGAGGTTGTTGATGAGCTCTTGGATGAGTACCGTCTTGCCCACGCCTGCTCCGCCAAACAGACCGGTCTTGCCACCACGAACATAGGGCTCAAGCAAGTCGATGGCCTTGATGCCCGTCTCGAAGATCTCCGTCGTGGTGGTGAGGTCGGAGAACGCAGGCGCCGGATGGTGGATGGGGTAGCGCTGGATGTGCTCGGGCATGCCCTTGCCGTCCACCGGCTCGCCCATGACGTTCCACACGCGGCCAAGCGTCTCGGGACCCACGGGCATCGTCATGGGCGAACCCGTGTCGTATGCCTTGAGGCCGCGCGTTAGACCGTCGGTGGAGCTCATGGCAACGGTACGCACGATACGTCCCGGAAGCTGCGACTCCACCTCGAGGATGGTGCTCACGTGCCCCATGGGCGTCTCTGCGTCTACGGTGAGTGCCGAGTAGATGGCAGGCACTTCTGCGTCAAACCTCACGTCCACGACGGGGCCGACGATGCGCACGATGGTGCCTACGCCCGCACTCTTCTTGAGGAGGTTGAGCGCAGCCCGCTCAAAGACCTGCTCATCCCTGTTTGGTGCTTCCATTACTTGTCCTCCAATGCGGACGCTCCAGCGATGATCTCGTTGAGCTCTGTGGTGATGGAACCTTGGCGCTCACGGTTGTACGTACGGCTGAGCGCCGTTATGACCTCCTGGGCGTTGTCGGTTGCCGATTGCATGGCACGACGTCGCGCGCCATGCTCGGCCGCCGCCGAGTCCAAGAGGGCGTGAAAGACGATGGTACGGATGTATGCCGGCATGAGATAGCCGAGCACGGCCGAGGCCGAGGGCTCGAAGGCATACACGGTGGGAATCGTGTTGTCGATTTCGATGATGGCTTCGGGTTCGCGGGGCTGGTTTACCATGATGAGGTCCTCTGAGCTAACGGGCAAAATCTGCTCGTTGACCAGCTCCTGGTCCACGCGATTGCGCGCGTGGCTGTAGTAGATGACCACACGGTCAATCGACCCCGAAACGTAGCTCTCTATGATGTATGACGCAATGCGGTCCGCATCGTCCATGGTTGGCTCGGAAGAGTTGCCCTGCAACGACAGCACCGGCGGACGCCCGCGGAACGTGAAGTACTCCGTGGGACGTCTGCCCGCCGTGATGAGTTCGCACTCAATGCCCTTGGCCTCGAGCTCCTCGATCTGGTGCTGTACCATGCGCTGTGGCTGAATGTTAAAGCCACCCGCCATACCGCGATCGGAAGCTATGAGCACGAAGAGGACGCGTCGCTCCACCGCATGCTTGCGCAGCAGGGGGAAGTCCTCCCCCGTCGCCGCACTGGCCACGTGGCTGAGCATGCGCGTGATGGCGTCCTTGTACGGCTCCGCCTGCTGGGCACGCTCAAGCGCACGGCGAATCTTCGCGGTGGAGATCATCTCCATCGTGCGCGTGACCTGCATCGTGCTCCTTACCGAGTCGATGCGCGCCTTTATTTCGCGGAGGTTTGCCATTGAGCCGCCTTAGTCCTTGAACCCCGGTACGGGAGCCTCCTCGGGCTCCTGCTCCGTAACAATGCCATGCTTGCGCTGGAATTCGGGCTTGAACTCCTCCACACAGCTACGCAGACGCTCCTGCGTCTCGTCGCTCATCTTGCCCTCGCATACCCTGTCACGTGTGTGCGGATGAGACTTGGCCATGAATGCGGCAAGCTCGTCGCGGAACGGCACCACCAGCGACAGATCAAGGTCGTCAAGATAGTTCTCCTTGGCGGCAAAGATCGCAATAACCTGATCGGCAACGTCCAGAGCGGCATAGCGCTTTTGCTTGAGCAGCTCCATCATGTGGGCGCCGTGGTTAAGCTGGTACTGCGTCGCCTCGTCCAAGTCGGAGCCAAATTGGCTAAACGCCTGCTTCTCGCGGTAGCTAGCCAAGTCCAAACGCAGCGTGCCGGCAACCTGCTTCATGGAGGCGAGCTGAGCGGCGCCACCTACGCGACTCACCGATATGCCCACGTCCACTGCCGGGCGCTGGCCCTGGAAGAAGAGGTTGGACTGCAGGTAGATCTGACCGTCGGTGATGGAAATCACGTTGGTGGGAATGTAGGCAGAGACGTCGCCTTCCTGCGTCTCGATAATGGGCAGTGCCGTCATCGAGCCAGCGCCGTGCGCGTCGTCCATCTTTACCGCGCGCTCGAGCAAGCGCGAGTGCAGGTAGAAGATGTCGCCGGGGTAGGCCTCGCGTCCGGGCGGACGATGCAGCGTAAGCGACATCTGGCGATATGCCACCGCCTGCTTGGAGAGGTCGTCGTACACCACGAGCACGTGGCCGCCGGGATGCTCGGCATCCGCCGGAACGCCATTCTCGTCGTTGTACATGAAGAACTCGCCAATGGCCGCGCCAGCCATGGGCGCGATGTACTGAAGCGGTGCGGAATCGGCTGCCGTGGCCGAGACAATGACGGTCTTGTCGAGCACGCCGTGCTTATTGAGCGTCTCGCGAATCGACGCCACCGTAGAGGCCTTTTGGCCAATGGCCACGTAGATGCACACCACGTCGGTGTTGCGCTGGTTGATGATGGCGTCGATGGCAATGGCCGTCTTGCCCGTCTTGCGGTCGCCAATGATGAGCTCACGCTGTCCGCGCCCAATGGGCACCATGGCGTCGATGGCCACCAGACCCGTTTGCACGGGCTCGCTCACGGGCTGGCGTTCCATGATGCCAGGCGCCTTGAACTCGATGGGGCGATAGGCCGTGGTCTTGATGGGGCCAAGCCCGTCGATGGGCTGTCCCAGCGGGTTTACCACGCGGCCAAGCATCTCGCGACCCACGGGGATGTCCATAACGCGTCCCGTGGTGGTGCACTCGTCGCCCTCCTTGATGGTGTCGACCTCGCCAAAGAGTACGGCGCCAACCTCGTCTTCCTCAAGGTTCTGCGCGAGGCCATACACGCTGCGACCAGTGGCCGAGCTGGTAAAGCACAGCAGCTCGCCAGACATGGCGCTCTTGAGACCAAACACGCGCGCGATGCCGTCACCCACCTCGGCAACGGTGGAGGCCTCCTGACGCTCGACGGTGGCTTCCACCGCATTGAGTTCCTTGCGCAGGCGATCCATGATACTGGAGGCACTGATCTCCTTGACCATTACTCATCACCTCCCATGAAGCTGGAGGAAAGCGTCTTGCGGATGTTTACGAGCTGTGCTCGGATGGATGCGTCGCGACGACGTCCCTTTGCCTCGAGGATGATGCCGCCCATGATCTTGGGCTCCACGTGCTCCACGAGGAATACGGGGGCACCGAAGTCCTTCTCGCACTTCTCGCGCACTTCCTGGCGCAGTTTCGCATTCATGCGGACGGCCGTGGTCACGTCCACGGTAACCGTCTCGTCCTCAGAGTCCAGCAAGGTCTTGAGGTCACCATACACCTGCTCCAAAAGCGGCAGGTCGCGCTCGTCCTTCATGCGAGCCAGAACCTCGAGCACCTCGGGAGAGAACTTGACGGCATGGCGAAGCTGTTGCACGTCGAGCGGAGCCCGGCCCTCGCCACGAGCAGCGTCAAGCAGCGAGCGAGCGTACTCCTCGATCTTCTGCTTCTCTGCGGCCCTAATCTTCATTGAGGTCCCCTACTTCCATGAGGTACTTCTCGGCAAGGCGGTGCTGCTCCTCGTCGTCGAGGGCGTCGCCAATGATCTTGCTTGCAATCTCGACCGAGAGGTCCACAACCTGGCCAGAGAGCTCAACCATGGCCTTCTTGCGCTCGGAATCAATCGCGTCGTGTGCCTTGGCAATAATGGAGACGGCGCTTGCCTGTGCCTCGGCAATGATCTTGGAGCGCTCCTCCTCGCCCTCGCGCTTGGCGGCGGCGATGATGTCGGCAGCCTCGCGCTCGGCGGCAGAGATGCGGTCCCTGCTTTCCTGCGCGCTCTTCTCGGCGTCAGACTTGGCGTCCGCAGCGGCCTTGAGGTCGCCAGAGATCTTCTCCTCACGCGCGTCGAGCGTCTTGATGATCATGGGCCACGCCAACTTGGCCAAGATGAGCCAGATGGCCAGGAAGGCAACAAGCGCGGGGATAAACTCCGCAGGCTTGGGTATGAGGATGTCGGCCCCTACCGCATATGCCGGCGTAGGCGCCGCTGCCATCGCCGCAAGCGCTATGCCTGCGGTTGCGGCCACGCTGCGCATGGGGCCCAGCTTCTTCGTGTTCATGCGAACCTCCAATATCGGTATCATCGATGCGCGGCGCCTGCTAGGCGATGAGCGTTACGACGAAGCCGATCAGTGCGAGTGCCTCAACGAATGCCGAAGCCAGAATAAACACGGTGAACAGACGGCCCTGAACCTCGGGCTGACGTGCCATGGAAGACGTGGCGCCATATGCCGCCAGTCCAATGCCCAAACCTGCGCCGATAACACCAAGGCCGTATCCGATGACTCCCACGATTCCTCCTTTGTCATTCGCCGGACCGCCCGGCGAGTTCCAAGACTAAATATGTTGAGCGGGAAAACCCGCGCGACACCAAACTAGTGCTCTTCCGCCTCCGCGAGCTGAATGTACACAGCCGAGAGCAGGGTAAAGACGTATGCCTGAATAGCTGCGACAAGCAGCTCCACCGCATAGATCACGAGCAGGATTGCCAGCCAGAAGACCGACGCGCCGGCTTGGGTGAGCGCCGCCACCGAGAAGCCCTGCAGCAGCGGTATGAAGAACAGCGAGGTGAGAATTGCAAACGTTCCCATTACCACGTGACCTGCGAACAGGTTGCAGAACAAACGGACGGCCAACGTCACGAGGCGCAGGAAGGTGGAGAGCAGCTCGATGCACCACACCAGTGCGTTCATGGGGAACGAGACGCCTGCAGGCGCAAGGCTCTTGAGGTAGCCGATGGGGCCTTTGGCCCGCACGCCCATCACAATAAAGTAGACGAACGAGACGAGTGCCAAGGCAGCCGTCGTGCCAATGCAGCCGGTGCCCGGCTTGCAGCCGGGAATGACGCCCACCATGTTGTTGAACAGGATGAAGAAGAACATTGACGCGATGAAGGGGAAGTGCCTGCGCCACGTGTCGCCCAAAAGCCCCTTGCAGAGGTCGTCCCGGCAATACTCGACCAAGAACTCCACGCCGTTTACGAACCGGCCTTTTGGCACAAGGCCGTTGGCCGTTTGCTTCTTCTTGAACACGAAGACAACGACGAGCAGGAGCAGGGTTGCCACAAACATCCAAAACGTGTATTGCGTAAGTCCCACGGTAAGATCACCGT
Organism: Atopobiaceae bacterium; assembly: GCA_017513965.1. Classification (GTDB taxonomy): domain Bacteria; phylum Actinomycetota; class Coriobacteriia; order Coriobacteriales; family Atopobiaceae; genus RUG440. The sequence goes on along the minus strand of JAFWMI010000293.1, from coordinate 16,974 downwards.
GAACCGCAGTTGACTCGAACCCCTTAACGAGTTCTTCCATCTCCTCTTTGAGAGCGTCTAGTGGATTCACCACGTTTCCTTTCTCCCGAGCCGACACCACGCTGCGCGTCGTGCCACCCCCTCCATGCCTCAATTGCCCACACGAGCAAAAAAGAGACCGTCTCTGCGACGCCAAAGGGAAGCGCATTCTCGCGTGACACGAGCCACACCACGAACACAGCCGCACAGAGCATTATATAAGAAAACATAATGCTCGCGAGACCCGATGCAACGCTTACGGGACGTACCTTCCTTAACGCCAGCTCAAACAGATACGCCGAGGGAAGCGCCCCTACTATGCCAAGGAAAGAGCCCACTCCAATGGTTAGAACCACGTTCACAGGGACCTCCCACAACGCAGCTGTTCGAACGAGGATTCTATCCCTGCCATTACAGAAAAACCAGTACCCCTTCACCAAATGCGCACGGCTGACACAATTGGCCGGCCCGCAGAAGCCGCCCCCACAGGCCGGAACGCATGAAACATCTTGTAACGGCTAGCGGGTGCCAAAGATGCGATCGCCCGCGTCACCTAAGCCGGGTAGGATGTAGGCGTTCTCGTTAAGCTGACGATCGACGCAGCACGTGTAGAGCTCGACGTGGGGACTGGAATCGAGCACGTTCTTGATGCCCTCCGGACAGCTCACAAGCGTGAGGCAGCGAATGTCACGAGCGCCGGCATCGCGCAGGAACTGGATGGCTGCGGCGAGCGATCCACCGGTTGCCAGCATGGGGTCCACGATAAGGCATGTGCGCTCGTGGATGTCTTCGGGGAGCTTGCAGTAATACGGGACCGGTTCGTGGGTCTCCTCATCGCGATACATGCCCAAGTGACCAACACGTGCGGTGGGGACAAGCTTGAGGATACCGTCAACCATGCCCAAGCCTGCTCGCAGGACGGGGACAATCGCGAGCTTCTTGCCCTGGATGCGCTTGCCGGTCATCACCTCGAGCGGCGTCTCGACCTCCACGTCCTCAAGTGGCAGGTCGCGCAGCGCCTCATAGCCCTCAAAGATGGCAAGCTCGGTTACCAGCTCGCGAAAGTCCTTGGTCGAGGTGTTCTTATCGCGGAGTATAGAGAGCTTGTGCTGGACCAGCGGGTGGTCCACCACATGCAAACGACTGGCGTCGTAGTCCAACATGGGCTCCTCGCTTTCTTCGAAGGACAAGTTCACACATATTGTAACGATTTGCCCCGGGACGAACGCCGCGCTACGTCCCTCATCGGCCGCGAGCGCACACAAAACTGTCCCGAAAAGAATCCCCGTGCACACAAACCAACGCTTGGTGTGCACGGGGATGTCTTCCACGTCAATTTAATGCGCACGCGCCACAGGGACGCATTATCGAATGGGCCCGGCCAAGTCGGACGGGCCCCGGCGCACGGATTAGCCCAGCTCGGGATACAGCGGATGCGCGGAGAGAAGCTCTGCGACCTCGGCCTTTACGGCTGCGAGCTTTGCCTCGTCGTCCAGAGCGCTCACGGTCTCGCCAATGAGCTCGCCAATGCGCTCTGCCTCGGCCTCGCCGAAGCCACGCGTGGTCATGGCGGCAGAACCCACACGGATGCCCGAAGTCACGAACGGGCTGCGCTTCTCACCGGGTATCGTGTTCTTGTTGACGGTGATGCCCACCTCGTCGAGGGCGTGCTCGGCCATCTTGCCCGTTACCTCGCCACCGGCAACCGTCGTGAGGTCTACCAACAGCAGGTGGTTGTCGGTGCCACCGGTTACCATGCGAAGGCCACGGGCCTCCATGCCGCGTCCCAGCGCCTTGGCATTGATGCACACGTTTTGGATATAGGTTGCGAACTCGGGCTGCAGGGCCTCGCCAAAGGCCACGGCCTTGCCCGCGATCACGTGCTCGAGCGGGCCGCCCTGGCTGCCCGGGAACACCGCGGAGTTCATTTTGCGTGTGAGCTCTTCGTTGTTCCAAAGGATGAGGCCGCCACGCGTGCCACGTAGGGTCTTGTGCGTGGTAGTGGTCACCACGTCGGCATGGGGCATGGGGCTGGGGTGGGCGCCCGTGGCCACCAAGCCGGCAATGTGCGCCATGTCCACCATGAGCGCCGCGCCGTTGTCGTGTGCGATCTGGGCAAAGCGCTCGAAGTCGATTACGCGGGGATACGCCGATGCACCAGCAATCACCAGCTTGGGCTTGAACTCCTCGACCTTGGCCGCAACGTCGTCGTAGTCTATGCGCTCGGTTTGGGGATTGAGCCCATAGCTCACCACGTTAAAGAGCTTGCCGGAATAGTTTGCCGGAGACCCATGGGTAAGGTGGCCGCCATTGGAGAGGTCCATACCCATGATGGTGTCGCCAGGCTGGGCAAACACACTCGTGGCGGCATAGTTAGCCTGAGCCCCCGAGTGCGGCTGTACATTGGCGAATCCCGCTCCAAAGAGCTTCTTTGCCCGCTCGCGTGCGATGTTCTCAACTACGTCTACAGCCCAGCATCCGCCGTAGTAGCGCTTGCCAGGCAGGCCCTCTGCGTACTTGTTGGTAAGCGGGGATCCCACAGCCTCCATTACCGCAAGGCTTACGAAGTTCTCGGATGCGATGAGCTCGATGGAGTTGCGCTGACGCGTGAGCTCGTCCGATATGGCCGACGTAAGCTCGGGGTCGGTGAGGTACCTAAATTCCATGATCCGCCTTTCGGTTTTGCATTTACGCCAACGGTAGTATATACGCCTTGGACGGCTCTACACGGTTAACAAACAAGAACAACCAAGATGACAGAGATGGGGCACAACCATAACGCTGCGTCCCACCTCTGCCATGCACGTGACTGGCCTATGCCATGCAATCAACGACCCACGAGATGAAGTTCTCGTCCGCCGAGCCCGTACGCTCCGCCTGCGTGTGTCCTTGGCCCCACACCGTGGCAAAGTCAACCGACTCAACGCGACTGTCCGCCTCGAGCGCGAGCGCGAGGTTGAGCTCGGTGGTAAGCGCCGTGTCGCCTTGGTTGATGCCCGTGCGAATGCGCCAGCGCTTTGCCGGCTCGCTCTGGCCAAAGCCCTCGCTCGACGAGAGCAGATAGTACAGCGGCGTGTACATGTTTACGCGCGCGGGAACGGCAACGCCCAGGCCGTCGGTCTTCACAAGGTCCTCCGCATACTCGCTGGCCGCATCGTTGCCCAGTTCCTCGAGCACCTCCGCCATGAGCGAGTCGAAGTGGGATGGGTCGCCGTTCTCGCCAAAGAGCGTGTTCTCGCCCTGGCCACGGTCAAGCTGGTCAAAGGCACCCAGACTCTTGGACGCCTGCTTGAGCGCGATGCAAAAGTCAGCGACGCTCGTTATGGTTACCGTGTTGCTCGTCTCGTCGTATGTCACCCACGACGAGTCCTGGTTGAGCGCGGCTATGTAGTCGGCGGCCGTCTCGTACGTGCCAGAGAGACTCAACCCTCCCGAGGTCTGGTTGCGCGAAATGTTATCCATCTCCTCAAACGCCGAGGCGTTTTGGCCGGCTTGCTGGCCGTCCTGTAGATCCTCCGGCATGCCTTCGGGGCGTTCGCCGTTGCCGGGCCCGCCCTCGGGCATGGTTCCGTTCTGCGGACCCCCATCGCCGCCGGGGCCACCCATACCGCCCCTCATGCCGCCTGCGCCGCGCATGCCCTCGCCCGAGCTGGCAGCCGAGGCGTCGTACGGGAACTCCGTGTCGGCAAGGAAGTTGTTGAGCGACTCCTCGATGGTCTGGCGCACGAGCTCGTAATAGCTTCCTGCCTGATACACGCCTTCCTCAGACTCCGCGAGCTCGAGCACGACACCTTCTTTGTCCGTAATGCCCGCAGCATTGACCCATGCGGCAAACTTCGCCGCCAAACCGTCGCTTAGCGCCCTGTCGTCCTCCGAGAGGTCCGATCTCGTGCACCCCATCATCCACTCGTATGCCTCGTCGGCAACGTCGAGTCCGGTGATAGGACACCAGTCCATGGAACCGTAGACAGCGTCGCTCACGCCTTCCACCGCACCAATCGCCTGCAGATAGGGTTCGTACTGCGGCGCGTTGCCCGTAGCGCCCATAAGGGCTGACTGGGCACCGCCACCACTCATGCCGAAGGTGAAGATGTGCTCCGCATCGCCGGGAATCACGCTCGCCGCAGAGCGAATAAAGCGCACGGCGGCCTTGAGGTCCACTACGCCCGCAGGCGCCCCCGCATCGCGGCCGCGGCAACCCGCATGCACGTATACAAAGCCTTTGTCGGTGTAACTCGCATACGACGCATACTCCGTAAGCGCCGCCTGCGCCGAGTATCCTGGCGTGTTGATGGGCATTACGATTGGGGCGGAAGCCGACGTAAAGGAGCCCACGGTTGCCGTGGAGTCAACTTCACACGTGTACGTGCCATCGTCGTTCTTCGTCCCTTTGAGATATGAACCTGGCACGAAGACGGCGAGCGTTTGATATGCCTCAGCGACGGGCTTCTCGCAATACGAGACGCCTATTTGGTAGTACACGTCGTCGTCGGCGTTGTAGCTCCACGCAGCCGTGTTGAGCGCAAGCGTCGTGGTCGCTGCTGTTGCTTGGTCGGTGCCGTTCGTGGGCGTCTCCTCCTGAGTCTTTCCACAGCCCGCCAGTATCGCAGCCAAGGCCGTTCCAGTGCCCACGATGAACTGCCGTCTTCCTATCTGCATGGTCTCCTCCTTAGCAAGAACTTCTTTCGTCTACCTTGCGCCCCGAAACTTTATGTTTGCTTAACCACCGCAGGCACCACACAGACAATCCACTATTTGTCGTCAGCACCCCGCCAACAGCGTCCGCCAAACGAAAATGCGTCGAGGAGCGCGCGACCTCTCGCGAAACTCGGACAATAACTGCTACGATGGTCTCAGTCGAACCTAGGAGGCGGTGTGCATGAGCAGGCACCACACGTTACAGAGTTGGTTCGCCCGCCGGGCGCTCATGTGCCTGCTGCTATGCGCCCTCACGACCCTGGCTAACCCCTTTGCCGCGGATGCTCGCGCGAGCGGCGCTGACGTGCTGCTCACGCCCACCTTTGTCCGTGGAATCGAGCGAGGCATCGCGTGGCAGAACCCCTCCGACTATCCGCAGGTGAGCGCCCTATCCGTGCGGCTTCCCGACTACTGCACGGGCTACCACACCTATGTGACGCCGTCACGCATTCCCGTTGGCGCAACGCGTATGCAGTGCATAGAGGCCTTTATCGCGCGGGCGTACGAGTATTTGGGCACGCCCTATCACGAGCCGTGGGCACGTGAACCGGGCGTGGGCATCGACTGCTCGGGGCTGGTGTTACAGTGCCTGTATGCGACGGGCATGGACCTTGAGCATGCGCGCGGCTCCGAGGCGTACGGCGGCTACAACCCCTACAACCACTACTGGGTACCCCCGCAAACGTACAACTCCCTGTGCTGGGAGACGTCTGGCACCTTTACGCCCGTGAGACTTGCGAACATTCGGCGCGGCGACGTGCTGTACTATCACGGACACGTTTCCATCTATTTGGGCAACGGCAAGATCATTCATGCGGTGCCACCAGTTGTTTGCATCGCCGACATGGGAAAACCCACCTCCGCCGGTCGACCGTTCGTGTAGCAATTATGCGCGATGCGTGTCGCGCCAAAGGCACATCATCTCGTTGGTGAGCGAGAGGTCGTCTGGTTGACCGGGTATCTGATCTGGCCCAGCCCAAACGGCACGTCCCAGCTCGGAGGCGTCACGGTGTATGGTGGGGTCGCCATCCACGTCGCACCAATATCCCGAGAGAATGTCGCTCGCCACGCCCCATGGCTGTGACTTGTAATACCGGATGTTGGTGACCTCTAGGCCAAGCTCCTCGCGCACCTCACGTCGCACGCAGTCCTCTATGGTCTCGCCAATTTCCACGAACCCCGCAACCAGCGCGTCTATGGGAGCATACCTGCCTGCGGCATAGCGCGTAAGCACGATCTTGTTTTGTGCGGGATCGCACACGCACACGATTACCGCAGGATTTAGACGAGGGAAGACGGTGTTGCCGCACGCGGGGCAGCTCATAGCGCGCAGTGTATCGTGGTGTCGCATGGGATGTCCGCATGCACCGCAAAAGCGGTTCTTTGCGTACCAGTCTGCCAAATGCACTGCCGTGTATGCCAGATACATGAGCTCGCGCGGTCCACGGCGCTCCATGCGAAGCGCTCGGTTGTGCACGAGCTCATATTCTGCGGGAGGCGTAGCCATGCCAGCGTTTGGTGCAAGCCAGCACGACGCGCCGTCCAGAGAAAACAAATAATTAAGGCCTTCCGTTGGCACGCCCGTCTCGCCCACACGCGGCAGGTCGAACATGTCGTCGCCCACACGCCGCACTGCAAGCTCTTGTCCGCGCACGTAGCACACTCGCTCGCCAGGCTTAGGTGTCGCGCTGGGAGCATACTCGTTTGCAAGCCTGTGCGGTGCAATGTCCTGAATCATCTTGCCCCTCCCCTCGCTATCGCCATAATACGCTCCGCGGGAATTGCGCCTTCGCGCAGCACGCATGGGCCGCTCTCCGAAGCGCCCACGATGGTACTCGCCACCGCAAGCGGCGCCGGGCCGGCATCCAGCGTGAGGTCCGCCTCGGCCACGATGCGTGGCTCAACGTTCGCCCCACTTGTGGCCGCAGCCTCACCATGGGTGTTGGCGCTCGTCGTGGCCAGTGGTCCCACCATGCGCGCGAGCGATCGGACGAGGTTGGAGTCCGGCACACGCAGGGCAATCGTGCCGTCAGCTGCACGATACTCGGCAGGCACGGCCGCACTCGCGCCCACCACCAGCGTGAGCGCACCCGGCCACAGCTCCTCTGCCAGACGCGTCATCCACGCCGGCACGCCGTCTCCGTACGTCTGCAAATCCTGTGGGTCGGCAATGAGCCATGGCAGCGTTTGGGCTCGGTCACGGTGCTTTATGGCAAAGATGCGCCCATGGGCCGGATTGTCCGTGGTGGCCACGCAGCCTATGCCATACACCGAGTCGGTGGGCATCACCAGCACGCCACCCTCACGCAGCACCTGGGTCACATGATCAAGTACGTCCTTTGATGGCGCGCACTGATCCACCTCACGTATGACACCCATACGGCCCCTCTCGCACACTACGCCTCGCGCACGGCCACGAGCACGCGTGGGCGATGCGTGAGGTCCTCCCTCACCTCTACCGTAGACCAGCCCGGCTCGGCACGCACCAAATCGGCCGCCACATGTACGTTCTCCTCAAAGAGCTCCACGCAGAGCATGCCCGCCGACGCAAGTATCTTTGGCGCCACGGCAAGCAGGCGCCTGAACACGTTCAGCCCGTCTGGCCCACCATCCAAGGCAAGCCCTGGCTCGAAGCCCTGCACTTCCATGGGAAGCGTGGGCACCACGGCGCTGGGAATGTACGGCGGATTGGAGACGAGCACCGCAAAGGTGCCCATGAGCTGCTCGGGAACGCCGTCCACAAGATCGCATTCCACAATCTCCACGCGCGCACCCAGCCCAAGCGCCTCCTCGTTGCGCCGAGCAAGCGTTGCCGCTTGGGGCGAGATGTCGGTGGCAACGACGATGGTCTGCTCGCGCTCACCCGCAATGGAGCAGGCGATGCAGCCGGTGCCAGTTCCCACCTCGAGCACGCGCGGCATGTCGGCATCGCTCGCGTCCACACCCTCAAGCGCGGCATCCACCAGAATCTCCGTCTCGGGCCTGGGGATGAGCACGCCACGCTCGCATCGCAACACGATGTGGCGGAAGGGCATCTCGCCCGTTACGTACTGCAGCGGCTCCCCCGCACCGCGACGCCGTACGCCATCGCGCATGAGGTCGAGCTCGTCTGGCGTGAGCGGGCGGTCGAAGTTCATGTAGATCTGCACACGCGAAAGGCCGGTGGCATTGCTGAGCAGCCACTCGGCCGAAAGTCGCGGATGTTCGTCGCCTTTGCGCTCGAGGTAGCCCGTCGTCCACGTGAGGATGCGACGTACGGTCCAAACCTCCGTTGCCATTACACCGCCTCGGCAAGCCGCTGCGCGCGGTCTGCCGCCGCAAGTGCGTCAATGACGCCTTGGAGCGTGTCGCCCAGCAGCACACCGTTATACGTGCCGTTAAAGCCAATGCGGTGATCGGTTACGCGGTCCTGCGGCTGGTTGTACGTACGGATCTTCTCCGAGCGGTTGCCGTGGCCGATCTGTGCCAGACGCTCGGCACCCTGCTCGGCCTGCTGACGCTCGAGCTCCATCTCGTACAGGCGCGCGCGCAGCATCTGCATGCACACCTCGCGGTTTTGGATTTGCGAGCGCTGGTCCTGCGACTGAACCACGGTGTTGGTGGGCAGGTGGGTAATGCGCACTGCCGAGTAGGTGGTGTTGACGCCCTGTCCGCCAGGACCGCTTGCGCAGTAGGTGTCGATGCGCAGGTCCTCTTCGGCAATCTGGATGTCGATCTCGTCTGCCTCGGGCAGCACGGCGACGGTTGCCGTGGAGGTATGGATGCGTCCCTGACTCTCGGTCTTGGGAACGCGCTGCACGCGATGCACGCCGCTCTCGTACTTCATCACGGAGTAGACCTTGTCGCCAGTCACCTTAAACTCGATGGTCTTGAAGCCGCCCGCCTCGCTCGGGCTCGACGACAACACCTCGATCTTCCACTTGTGCGCCGTGGCAAACCGATGATACATGTCGTATAGGTCGCCTGCGAACAGCGCGGCTTCGTCGCCACCAACGCCAGCACGAATCTCAACGATCGTGTCCTTCTCGTCGTTGGGGTCTCCGGGGATGAGCATGATCTTGATCTCTTGCTCAAGCTCGGGCAACTTGGCCTCGTTGGCAGCCAGATCCTCCTGGAGCATGGCCTTCTCGTCGGGGTCGGTCTCCTCGTGGAGCATCTCCTTGGCAACCTCGATGTCTTCCCGGGCCGCAAGGTACTCACGTGCCTTTGCCACGAGCTCGGCCTGACCCGCGTGCTCCTTTGCAATGCGCGCATATTCCTTGGGGTCGCTCACCACTGCGGGGTCGACCATCCTTTTTTCGAGCTCCTCGTATGCGGCGATGAGCTTCTCCAGCTTGTCTCCCATGGCCACTCCTCACGTATTGTCGCTGCTTAACCTGTCTAGGATACACCACCACGGGACGACATGCGATAACGCACGAATTGTCCAAGCCGCAAGCTCATATTGCGGTTCGTGAGTTGGCCAACAACCGATGCAAGCGCTCGAGGCAAAACGTACCTCGAGACAGCGAAATAACGCAGACTTTTTACGGTTATCGGTATTTTTTTGGTCTATGGATTTACGGGGTTACATTTTTACAGCGTTGACCTGCAACGTTGATGGGCGTTTATTGCTACATTGGGAGGAGCTGACTCATAAAGTACCGATAACCGTAATTTTTGTGCTATTTTTTATACCTTCGTGGTACGTATCTTTGGCAGCATGCGCATGAATAACGGAGTGGTTATATGACAAACGCCGGACCATCTCAAACCCTAGCTCGCATCGCCCTCGACGGACCCTCAGCCCTCGCGTTTTACCGAGACCGCTGTGACCTCGCCACCCAAATGCACAATCACGAAGAGGATACGCCCAAACAGGCCAACATGGTCGGCGAACGCGAGTGGATATCCGACGAAGACGTTGCCGCAGCGCTCGCCGAGACAAGTGTGTTTGGCAAGCGCGCCGCCACGTTGCAGGACGAGCGCGAGGAAGCGGATCCTGGCCTTCCCGTTCTTACGCGTACGCGCATGATCAACTTCGCACGGTGTACCGGTCAGTCCAAGCAAATCAAGCTTATCCCCTTTGACCATTTGGGCATACGGCGCCCCGAACCTGAGTCACCACTCTATATTTTGGTAGGAAGCCGCAATCGGCAACGTCGCGTTGTAAACGTGCACGAGCGCATTTGCGCCAGCCCCGTTCCCAGTAATTCAATCCGCTTCGCAGGAGACGGCGTCTACACCCCCTCCCCCGAGCTCACGTTCTTGCTGCTCGCAAGGTACCTCTCGCTACCCGAGCTTCTTTTGGTGGGCATGGAGCTCTGCGGTCTCTATCGGCTCGCGAATGCGAACACCTCACAGCCGCTGCGCTCAAACCGCACCCTCTACAACCAAGGCGCGCTCACCACCCCGTTTCGCATTGCGACCTGCATTGGGCACGTGGACGACTTCCCCAACGTCAAGCTCGCTCGTCGCGCGTGCGCATACCTTGCCGCCTCGTCTGCGTCACCCATGGAAAGCGTCTTGTACCTGTTGCTCTGCCTGCCCAGGCATTTGGGCGGCTACGGTTTGCCACGGCCTATCCTTAACGCAAAGCAGAAAGTTGGCGGACAGGCTGAACATCTCACACTCTCCCGCAACCTCATCCCCGACCTGTTTTGGAGCGACTGCAGGTTGGACGTTGAATACGACAGCGAGGAGTTTCATGCCGACCCCGAAAGCCTCGCCGCCGGGGCTCGACGCACACTTGCCTTGCGCGCTATGCACGTAGAGGTCATATCGGTTACGAAAGACATCGTATACGACGAGGAAGCCTTTGACGCCGTGGCACGATTGGTCGCCAAGTCCACAGGCGTACGCATGACCAAGCCCACAACGAACACCTTGGCCGCACGCAAGCATTTGCGCGACGCCATACTTCCGTAGACGAGTCGATCAATCCTGCGAGCAGGCTTTCGAGTGCGTGCAACGTTGCGCCCCAAAGCGGGTATAGTAATGTGGGTGTGACAGACACACCCTATCGCCTGTAAACCCAGCTGCGGAGGTGCAAGATGCGCTGCCCCACCTGCGGACACCCCAATAACGACCTCGCCACGCGATGCTCAGCTTGCGGTTCCATACTGCCCGAGCCCGTCGCACAGGACGACTATACCGATGTACTCGAGCCAACTCACGAGCTATCGCAAGAGTTAGATACCGAGGCAATCGTCCCCGTTCCCCTTCACGCACCCGGCGAGGACACCCAAGAGAGCACGGCCAAGCAGCCGCAAGCAATCGTGCAGTCTCCTCAGGGCAGTGCCGAACAACTGCAGCTTCACGAGCATGCAAGGGCCGCAGACGACCACGCGCCTTCCAAACACAATCGCGTGCTCCGCTTTTTGCATGCGCACGAGCGGGCCCTAGGCGTCACGCTTGCCCTTGTGGTGGTTGGCGTTACGGCTGGCGTCTGGTTCGTGTTGAGCGCTGCCAATACGCCCACGTACGCGCAGATTGAGGAAGACCTTTCCAAACTCATACCCACCTACATCTACCCGGGTGGCACCTACGGTCCAGACCTCGAGATTCCCCTCTCGGGTCTCACCGTCACCAAGCGCGAGGCCACGCAAACGCCCGAGGGCATGGAGGTGGCCAACGGCGTTGGTCCCACCGCCTTTGGGGTCGAGGCAGAGGCAACCTACGACGATGGCGCCATGCACGTGGTGCGCGATGTGAGCATTACCTACGTGCGCCAAGAGGACGGCTGGGCTGCGGCGGGCGAACTTGCGGAACAGGGCGTTTCTCTTACAGCCCGCGCTGGCGTGAGTGAAGACAAGGTCAAACAAAACGTGTCTGACATTCTGGGAAAAGCCACCAACACAAACGGGGCGGCGCTCAACGACATCTATGAGGGCGGGTCGTTCTCCATCCAAGCAAATGACTTCGAAGGCGCTCCAAAGGGCGACACCGCCACCGACGACTTGGTAATCCACTGCGAGAAGTCGAACGACTTTTCGGCTTACGGCGGCAACGTAACGGCTCACTTTGCCTTTGAGTCTGGCGAATGGCGACTGCGTTCGGCGGAAGCGGAGGAAGGCATATCCACCCGCAGCTTTAAGCCGCTCGTAGGCACCTGGCGCGGCGTCTTTACCGATCAGCTCTCGGACGATGGGCGCTGCTATGGCGCGCAGGAGACTCCCTTTGAGGTAACCATCGACCAAGTTGGCGACTCGTCGCTTGGTAGCGGCACCGTAACCGGCTCCATATCCGTGCTCGCGCACTATCATGCGCGTCTCAAGAAGGATGCCGACAACACGCCAGGCGACAGCCATCTAGAAGACATCTCGTTCTCGGGCACCATCTCCACCGAACACGACGAGACCACGAGCAGCAGTCTCAACATCGTATGCTCTACCACGGGCAACCCCCAGGGCGAGGTGAACTTTGTGCTGAGCTTTGGCACGGACGACGATCCCTCTGCCGCCGTGGCTCATATTACTACTAGCTATTCGTATGAGGAGCGGCTCCTCGGTCTCATACCGCAACGCATGCAGGCAACGTATACCGACATCTATCTTCTGTCGCGGGCATAGGCATCCAAGAGCCCGCATGAGACAAGAGCAAAGGAGGAGTTATGGAACTCGTTAAACCAGAGCCACTCGTTATTGGCGGAAAGGCACACTACACGCTCACGTCGTATGGCCCCGTCTCCGTTGAGGTGGAAGTGCCCAACGTCTCCGAGGAGGATGTGGACCTCGCATTGGCAGCGACCGTTGCGCAGGCAGGCGGCACCCCAGAGGACCTTTACAACGACATATGGGTCCACAAGACGTTTCCCGAGGTGCTTGATGGCAACGAGCTTCGCGCAGTAATACGGGAGCAGATGCTCGCCATGCAGGTGCAGATAACCGAGGAGCAAAAGGCCGCCAAGTGTGCCGACGCACTCGCACAGCGCCTGGTACAGCGCGTACCACAGGGCGAAGTCGCTCGCGTACGTTCTTCGATTACGCAGGCGTTTGCCATGAGCCTCAAGCAGGATGGACTCACGGAATCTGAGTTCCTGCAGCAGACCGGCATGCGTCATGCCGACGTTGAGCTTATGTTCGACCAACAGGCACAGGCAACTGCCGAACGCGAGGCCGCAATCGGCGCATGGGCGGAGTACCACAAGTTACAGGTGACCGAAGACGAGCTTGCCGAACTGTTGGGCATTCCGGAAGATCAAAGGGCGGAGATGCTCAATCAGGCACGTCATGTTGGTCAGATAGAGCACCTAAGGGACGCGGCGGTGCAAAATAAGGCCATGGGCATGATTTTGTCTGAATGCAACTGCACGTACGTGCATGAGCCCTCGAACCAACAGCAGGACAAAGGCTCTGGGCACCCACATCTCAAGCTCGTGTAGCACGTGAGAGTCGATAATAGAAAGCGGGGACGCACCTCTTTGAAGTGCGTCCCCGCTTTCTGCTTAACAGTCTGTGGCTGTTTGTTGCCTACTCCTCAGGAGCAGCCTCTGCCTCTACCGTGGCGCCCTCAGCTGCAGCAGCTGCCTCGGCAGCCTTCTTGGCAGCAAGAGCCTCGGCCTTTTTGGCAAACTCAGCAGCGCGCTTGGCCTTTGCGGCAGCCTTGGCCTCGGCAGCGGCCTTCTTGGCGGCAAGAGCCTCGGCGGCCTTCTTGGCGCGAGCCTCCTTGGCAGCAGCGGCACGAGCGAGCTGGGCAGCAGCGGCGCCACCAAACTTGTCGGCAAAGCGTTGTACGCGTCCGCCGGTGTCGACGAGCTTCTGCGTGCCGGTGTAGAACGGGTGGCACTTGTCGCACAGGTCGAGCCTCATGCTGGGAACCGTGGCGCGCGTGGTCCACGTGTTGCCGCAGGAGCAGCGAACGGTGCACTCCATGTACTCGGGATGGATTCCTTGCTTCATGTGTGACTCCTCACGTAGGTTCTGGTTACCGACCAGAACGGGGTTACTCTACCGGGCACAGGGCAGGACGCCTGCTACCACGATAGTCAAGCTTTGCAAGTATAGCGCATCGTTGCTTCGTTGACAAAATCTGCGCAAGCTCTCAGCTAACCACGGAGGGACTGTCCCTCCGTGGTTACCTGAAAAACGGGGGTGCCATGCTGGCATCCCCCGTTTGTGTGCAATTGCCTTGCGCGAGTTGTGTTACTTAACGGTAACCGTAAACTTGACCTTCTTCGTAGCCTTCTTGTACTGAGCAGTCGCTTTGGCTGTAATCTTTGCCGTGATGGTGTACTTGCCCTTCTTCGTCTTCTTGGCAACGGTAATCTTGCCCGTCTTCTTGTTAATCTTGATCTTTGAGCTGCCCGCGGAACGCGTATAGCTGATCTTGTCGCCAGGTGCCGTACCAGTTACCGCCGCCACGTCGGGCGTTTGCGCAGAGGTAGAGTAGCTTACCGTGATGTCCTTTGTCTTGGACGTAATAGTCTGTGGAGCCTTGGTAATCTTCACGCGGATCTTCTTGGCAACGGCCTTCCACTTTCCGCTCACCGCAGGAGCCGATATGGTGATGTATGAAGTGCCGGCCTTCACCGCAGTGAGTTCACCCGTCCTTGCGTTTACGGTAACCACTGCGGGCTTGGAGCTGGTATAGGTGAGACTTGTGTTTGCGCCACTGTTTACCGTTGCCGTGACCTTCTTGCCCTTGGTGCCATAGACAAGCGTGAGGTTTGCTGCCGTAATGACGGGCACGCCCTCAGTTACGGTAACGGTTGCCGTCTTTTGGGCGGACTGGTAACCCGCGGTGGGTGCCGAGATCGCCGTAATTGTTACCGTCCCTGCAGAGACTGGCGTTACTACGCCTGTATACTCATCAACTTTGGCTACGGACTCATCTTTGCTTGTGTAGGTAATGCCACCGCCGCCCTTGGACACGGTTGCTCCCATGCTCACGGTCTTGCCCATAACCACGGTCTTATTGGACATGGAGATGGTTGGCGTCGCCTTAAGCACCGTAACGGTGACGGTCTTGCTCACGCTGGCCCACGAATCCGTTTGTGACGAGGTGATGGTGATAACAGCCGTACCTGCGCCCTTAGGTGTCACCACACCAGTAGCACTCACGGTGGCTACGCTCTCCTTGGAGCTCTTGTACGAGAGCGGCCCACCATTAGTCGTTGCGCCGAGCGAGACGGTGCTGCCCATAGTCACGCTCTTGTTGCCAGCCGAAATCGTAGGCGTACCACGATTGACGGTGACGGTAATTACTTTGGAAGCGGAGTTCCAGTTGGTATCGGACTTGGATGTTACGGTAATCGTCGTCGGGCCGCCCGCCTTGGGCGTAACCACACCAGACGAACTTACCGTAGCGATGCCTGTGTTTGCACTGGTAAACGTGAACGATTTGGTACCCGAGGATGCCGTCGGCGTAATCGTTGCCGTGCCACCCATCGTTACCGTAACGTTATCGGCCGTAACCGTAGGCGTACCCTTGGTAACGGTAACGGTAATGGTCTTTGACCCCGCCCCGTGGGTGGATGTTTCCGCACTGGTTATATCCACCTTAGCCGTGCCCACCTTGACCGGTGTAAGATTTCCGCTGCCGTCGACCGTTACCACGGCGGTGTTCTTGCTCTCGAAGTGCGGCGTTCCGCCACCCTCCACGATAGGGAAGATTTTCTCGGTGGTACCCATCGCCAGCGAGACGTCCTCGGCCGTAATGGTGGCCGCACCAGGCGTTACGGTGACGGTGACTTCATTGGTAACGGCGTTCCAGTTGGTGTTGCCATTGAAGGCAATCTGGACCGTGGCCGTTCCCACAGCAACCGGAGTAAGCACGCCACTCGTGCTCACGGTGACCACGTTCTCGTTGCGGCTCGTGTACGTAAGCGTGCCACTCACTGCGCCATCGTTGAGCTTCGCGCCCAGCGACGCCGTCTTGCCGATGCCTACGGAAGTATTGGCAACGGTGATGGTAGACTTACCCTTGGTGACCTCGACCTTTACAATCGCAGTACCCTCTGCCCAATCGTCAGTTGCAGCACTTGCCACCAAGACGTTGGCCGTTCCCACCTTCACAGGCGTTATCTTACCCGTGGCCTCGTCGACCTTAACCACGCTTGTAGTCTGGCTCGTGTAGGACAAGGCACCTGCGCCAATAGACGCACTCGCTTCAATGGTAACTTCTGCGCCCATAGCCACCGATACGTTTGCGGCCGTGATGGTAGGTATGCCCTTTTGCACCGTTACGGTGATGTCCTTGGTTGCCGCCTCCCAATGCGCACTCTTCGCACAGGAAATCGTAACTGTTGCCGTTCCGGTGTGGACGGGCGTCAGTGCACCAGTTGCGGGGTCGACCGTTACGACGTTGGGGTTCTTGCTCGTATAAGACAGTGTACCTGCATCCTTGTTAACGGTAGCGGCAATCGTTGCCGAATTGCCCATAGCAACCGTAACGTCCTCGGCGGTTATGATAGGCTTGCCGGTAACAACAGTCACCGTGATGGTCTTGGTTCCAGCATTCCAGTCGTCGCTCGATGCAGCCGTAATCTCAATCTGAGCCGTACCCGTTTCAATCGGCGTTAGCTTTCCGTCGCTGTCGACTATTACCACGGCGGTGTTCTTGCTCTCGAAGCTCAGCGTGCCGCCGTTCGTCGTCGCCCCAACGGACTCATCTGTATCTCCCACAGGAATCGTTATGTCGTCTGCCGTGATGGTTGGAGTGCCCTTGGTAACCCTGACGGTTGCCGTGGCGGTGCCTTGCTCCCAATTATCTGTTTTTGCGGACGTTATGTTAATCGTCGCATCGCCCGTGCTCTTGGGAGTCAACTTGCCCGTGCTGTCCACTTCCACAATCGACGTGTCGGCACTACTGTAGGTGAACGAGTTCACGCCCTCGGGACCCGTTATGGTCAGCTGCCCCGTCGTTCCCATAGCAACGTTTACAGGAGTCACGTCAAGGGTCGGCGTTCCCCTTTGCACGGTTATGTTTATCTCTTTAATACCCGATGCGTACTCATCGGAAGCGACAGACATCACGGTAGCCTTGGTGGTTCTCGCCTTAACTGGGGTCACATAACCTTCCCCGTCAACCGTCGCTATGGTCTCGTCCTCAATCATGTACACGAGGGCACCAGCATCTACTGGATCAACCTCCGCCTGAATCTGCTTGGGTTCATCGCTCAACTTGAGGGTCATCAGGTCACTCGCCGTAACGGTAGCGGTGCTCCCAGACACCGTCACGCCCACTGTCTCGCTTACGGCCTTCCAGTTTTCATTGCCCGCGAATGCCACAATAATGGTGGTGTAGCCAACCTTGACCGGCGTGAGCGCACCAGTGCTG
>JAFWMI010000292.1 GCA_017513965.1 Atopobiaceae bacterium | reverse complement strand
CACGGGCACCGTTACGTTATGCCTGAGCCAAACAACCAGTAGGATGCCAAACACCAGGCCAATGCTCATGATCATAATCGATCTGGAGATGAGCTGCGATCGCAGCGTGGCGTGCAGCTCGTCGACGAACACGTCGGCGCAGAGCAATGCCACCCGCTCACCGTTGGATGCATAGAGGGGCAGGCAGGCGGTATAGCAATCGCCCCAGTCCGAGATGTTCTCGAAGTACGAGATGCCGTCTACGTTCCACGCGGCTTCGTAGGTGGCAAGTTCCTCTTCGGTATACTCGTCTTCCAGACGGTAGAGGAGAGGCCAGTCGTCTTCGCCGTTGGCACGTTCCTCATCGCTTGTTGCCGAGCAAACGCTCACCATGGTTCCGTTGTCGGGATACGATATGTACAGGTATGCGAGCTCGAAGTCATCCACGTACCCATTGAGAAACTGCTGAAGCTCGTCGTATTTCTTGGATGGGACGCCGGTTTGCACGCACTCATACAAATCGTCCACGTCCACGGCATCTTCCACGTTAGTGATTACGTGGGCAAGCTCGCTGTTGTAGCGGTTATAGAACCATGATGAGAAAGACATGTAAGAGACGATTGCGAGCAGCGCGCTGAGCACGAGAGTAAATGCCATGCTGCCTATGATGAGGTCGCGCTCCATGGGTCGCTTTGCTTTTGGCATGTTGGTCCTCGCATGCTTTTGCTGGTATTCTCAAAAATGGTACCACAGGTGACTCGCGCGAACCGTCATGTCCCCTCGACTGTGGTGTCCCTTTGTTGCTCGCGGGAACAGGGGGAGTGCGCCTTTGTTGTTGGTGTTAAACTTCGTCTGTCCGTTTTTACTGAGGATGGAGAAACACGCATGGCTAATTCTGTAAAGATTGCGCTCATAACGGGTTATTTGGGCGCTGGGAAAACGACGCTGCTCAACCACATACTGAGTAACGATCAGGGTATTCGTGCAGCCGTTATCGTTAACGACATAGGTGAGGTCAACGTAGACGCCACACTCATCGAGAAGAACGGCGTGGTAACGCAAGTGGATGACACGCTCGTGCCCCTTACCAACGGTTGCATCTGCTGCACGCTGGCCGATGACCTCGCGCGTCAGCTCACCCAAATCGTCGATTCCGGCAAGTTCGACCATATCATCATCGAGGCTTCGGGAATCTGCGAACCCATTCCCATCGCCTTTACCATCGATAACTTCTGCAAGCAAGAGGCTGCGCGTGGCAAGAGCATCGAGCTCGACAACATCATTGCGGTGGTTGACTGCGCCCGTATGCATGACGAGTTCTTGGGCGGTGCCGCGCTTCTTCGAGACGACATTGAGGAAGAGGACATCGAGGAGCTGCTCATCCAGCAGATTGAGTTCTGTACCACGCTTGTGCTCAACAAGACCGACCTCGTCACTCCAGAGCAAGTGGGCAAGCTGCGCGCCATCGTGCGTAGCCTGCAAAAGGACGCCAAGATCATCGAAGCCCAAAACGGTGGGGTAGATCTCAACGAGCTGCTCAGCACCGGACGCTTTAACTTTGACGAGGCATACGAGTCTGCCGCATGGATGGAGGCTATGGAACACCCGGAGGAGCATGACGACCCCGAGGTATTGGAGTACGACATAGCGACCTTCGTGTACATGCGTCGCCGTCCGTTCGTGATGGAGAAGCTCGAGGACTTTGTGCGCACGTGGCCCGAGAGCATCATTCGCTGCAAGGGTCTGGCCTGGTTCAACGAGGACTACAACATGGCCTATGTGTTTGAGCAAGCTGGCAAACAGGTGCACCTACAGGAGAATGGCCTGTTTGTGGCTTCGGCTCCCCAAGAGGACTTTGATCGCATCGTCGCACAGCATCCCGAAGTCATGGACGACTGGGACGACGAGGTAGGCGACCGCATGACCAAGCTAGTCTTCATCGGCCGCCACATGGATAAGAACGCCATCATCATCGGCTTGGACAAGTGCCTCGCATAACGGCAGGCCAAAGCAAACGAAGCGCGTGACCTCCGGCGCAGCGAGTGCCGGAGGTATCCGAGGGAGAGAGTGCCATGGACTACGACGTGATTGTTATAGGCGCAGGCCCGGGTGGCATCTATGCGGCTTATGAGCTCATGGAGCGAGCGCCTCACCTGAACGTAGCCGTGTTTGAGTCAGGTAACACGTTGAACAAGCGGCGTTGCCCCATAGACGGTCGCAGGGTAAAGACTTGCATTCAGTGCAAGAGCTGCTCCATTATGAGCGGCTTTGGCGGTGCCGGTGCGTTCTCGGATGGCAAGTACAACATCACCAACGACTTTGGCGGCAACTTGCACGAGTACTTGGGCAAGGACGAGGCGATTCGCCTTATGGAGTACGTGGACAAGATCAACCTCGCACATGGCGGTGAGGGGACGCGGCTCTACTCCACGGCAAACACGACGCTCAAGAAGACCTGCCTGCAGCACAAGCTCCAGCTCCTGGATGCCTCGGTTCGCCACCTGGGGACCGACATCAACCACGTGGTGCTTCAAAACCTCTTTGCCGAGCTCGAGCAGAAGGTGGACTTCTTTTTCCTTACGCCGGTAACGCGGCTTGAGGTTATTGAGGGCGGGTACTGCGTCCATTCCGAGCAGGGCTCGTACACGTGCGACCAATGCATCGTCTCGGTGGGACGCAGTGGCAGCAAGTGGATGGAGGAGGTCTGTCGCGACATTGGCATCCCCACCGAGTCCAATCGCGTGGACATCGGCGTGCGCGTTGAGTTGCCGGCTGAGCTGTTTAGCCATCTCACAGACGAGCTGTACGAGAGCAAAATCGTCTACCGCACGGAGAAGTTTGAAGACCAGGTGCGCACCTTCTGCATGAACCCCCGGGGCATCGTGGT
>JAFWMI010000291.1 GCA_017513965.1 Atopobiaceae bacterium | reverse complement strand
CGGGCTCTATCGCTGCCTCTCGGACTGGCTGCGGCGCCTGCCGGGCGGGCTGCTGCGCCGCCTGCGCGGGCTGCTGCCGCTGGCCCCTGTCGAACAGGTACGACGGCATGTCCTCGACGTCCTGCGTGAAGATGTCGCTGGCCGCAGTGGTGGACTTGACCGCGTCGACGAAGGCGCGCTTCTTGGCCATCTTGAGCACGGTGTTGTAGACGTCCGCGATGTCGGGGTTCTCGTAGCGGCGCTTGGCGCCGTTATCCCACTTGGAGCGGTAGCGGTACTTGCTCTCCAGCGTGGAGCACAGCCCCACGCCGTAGCCCATCACCTCGCCCGTCCCACGGGCGCTGAGGGTGCAGGTGACCTCGTACTCCCGGTGGCCGCCCTGGTAGTCGGCACGGCTCACCTCGTAACTCGGCACGAGCTTGAACATGTACGCGATCTTCTCGGCGCCCGACTGGAAGAGCGTGGGCTTGGCGTTCTTGCCGGTCCCCGGCACGACGCCGTAGTGCTCGCCCTCCTTGAGCACGGACTGCAGGAGGTACTGGATCTGGTTGACCTGGGCGCGCACCTCGATCGCGCCCTGCTGCTCGGGGCTGGCCGTCACGGCCAGCTGGGTGGTCTGGACCTCCTCCGGCATGGTCACTCGCCTCCCTTCACTGTCTGGGGATTGGTCGCGGAGTCGATGTCCTGGCCCGTCAGGATGAGCGACTTGTGCTCCCCGACGGAGACGAGGACCCCGCGCAGGGGATGGATGGCGTAGCCAGGTACATCTAGGAACACCTGGGTGTCGATGTCGACGTCCCGCACGAGACCGAGCAGGTCGCCTACGGTCACTCTCTGCATCGCTATGCCTCCTTCGGTACGTTGAAGAAGCCCTTGCGGCCCCTCGTGTCGAACGTGCGGATGGACGAGACGCCGATGCGTCGCGCGTAGTCCTCGATCGCCCCCGCCTGCTGGGGCGTGCAGTAGCCGCAGAAGCCCCACGTGCGCGTGGCCGTGGGCTCGGGCGTGGGCTGCGGCTTCGGCAGCGGCGCCCCGTGGATGGCCTCGTAGTCGGCCTCGTACTGCTCGCGGGTGACCACGGGCTGCGGGTCCACGGGGCGTGGCGCCGGGGCCACATGAGGCTCGGCCTCGGCGGTCGGCTCGGGCTCCGCCGCCGCCCCCACCTGCCATGTGGCCCGCTCGGCCTCCATGGCCTGCACCTTCGCCCTCGCGTCGGCCAGCCCGCCGGCGCGCGCCATCGCCCTGTCGAGCGAGAGCGTGGAGAAGAAGAGCGCCTTGACGTCCTTGCGGTCCTGCTCCGCCACCAGCTTGTCGATGTTGCGCTCGGCCTGGGCGATGCCCTCCACCACGGCCTCCATGCCCTGGACCGCCTTGGCGTCGCTGGTGGTGAGCCTCGCCCAACCCTCGGCCTTGGAGAACCTCGACCACAGGATCCCGAACGGCACGAGCGCCGCATCGGTCCCCTCGGCAGGGAGGGCGAGCCCCGGGGCGTACTCCTCGTAGCGCTCCCGCAGCAGCCCCATGCGGGCCTCGAGCAGCCCGTCCTCGTAGGACTTGCAGTAGGCGTCGAACTCCTCGCCGACTGCGTCGAGCCTCTCCGCGATCCGGCTTGCCTCGGCGCGCACCCCGGCGCTCCACGCGTCCACGCGGGCGGTGATGTCCTTGCCCGCCTTCCGGATGGCCTCCGCGTCCTTGCGCACGGCGCCGCGGGACCGCTTGCTGTCCTTGTGGTCCTGGCGGTCGGCTATCTCGTGGGGCCTGTACTGAGCCGCCAGCTCAGTCGCCCTGTGGGACAGGTCGGCGAGCTGCCGCTGGATGGAGTCCTGGGTGGCGATGCCGTCCTCGATCGGCGTGGCCTCGACCTCGAGCACCTCGCTACTCGTCATCGCCCTCACCCTCCTCCATGCGTCCCATGACCTCGGCGAACGCGGTGCGGATGACGATGTCGGTGAGCTTGACGACGTTGCTCTCGACAGGGACCTCGCCGTCGATGGCGGCCTGCACGTACTGGGCCATGGCCCACGCGCCGAACACGATGGGCCCGGCGTCGACGGAGACGCTCTCGCCGCTCTCCTTGTCGACGGCCACGATCTTGTGCTCTGAGGCGCCCTCGACGAAACTGGCGAAGCTCTCCATGTTGTCGCGGATGATCTGCTTGGTTACCTTCTTGCTCATGACTCCTCCTCGGGGTCCCTTGTGACGATCGTGATTACGGTGTGCGGCTCGATGCCGCGGGTGCGGTCGAACTTGAACGCCTCGATGTGGTCCACCTGGCAGTCGTCGTGCCACGCGTAGCCGTTGAGCGCGTCGAGCACGAGCTTCACCACGTTGTCCAGGTCGGGCTTCACGGTGTGCGGCTGGCGCTCGAGCCTCTTGGGCCTGACGCTGGGCGGCAGCTCGGCGTGCGCCCCGACGAGCACGGACACGGGGACGTGGGCGCGGGCGCTCACGACGGTGCCGTAGACCCTCAGGCACTCGTTGCGGTACGCGGCGCGGATGGCGGCCTTGTTGGCCACGTTGGCGTCCGTGTCGTGCATGACGGGCACGCCGTTGCGCATGGCCATGCGCGGGCGCTGCAGGCCCGCCACGAAGGGGACGACGAACTCCACGCGGCTCACCTGGCCACCCCCAGCATGTCGAGCCACGCCTTGATGGCGTCGCCGTCGCGCTCGAAGTAGCCGACGGTCCTGAGCCCGTGGCGCGGGTCGCCCTTGCGCTGGTCGTAGTACTTCCAACCGTCCGAGAGCAGGACGTGCCCCCGGCAGGTGGCGACCTCGCAGAGCGGCCCGGCTACCATGCCGTCCCCTGCCACTCGGGCGAGGGCACCATCGAGGCGCCGAGCCCCTCGGTGCGGTCCTGCAGGTCGAGGGTGCCCGCCAGCGCGAACGCGGCGAGCAGCAGGATGACGCCGATGGCGGCGAGCGCCGCCTCCCTGCGCGCCCTGCGCTCGGCGAGGTGCCGCGCCCTGCGCGACCCTCGGGCGGATACGGTCGTGTCTCTCATGTGCTACGCTCCCTTCAGAGCCGGTTGACGGCTCGGTTCGTGGGGCACAGGGGTCTGCTTTGGTCGGGAAGTCTCCGTGCCTCCCTTGCTGACTCGGCGGTCGGGTACTTGGCCATGAGCTGCCGGAGGCTCCGGCAAAAGGCCCGCTGGACGGGGTCCATGTGCCACCTCCTAGGCTTCTCTACGTGCGAGGCGATCAAGCGGCCACCCCAGAACGTCGCAGACCTTGGCCGCGTCGGTCAGCTTCATGCGCGACTTGCCGCTAATCCAGCCCTGAACCGCAAATCTGCTAACGCCGATGGATTCGGCCAGCTGCTCGACGGTAAGCCCGGCGTCTGCGAGACCGCTCTTCAAGCGACGTCCAATAGGCTCTGCCGCATATTCCTGAATTGCTTCCACGTACACCTCCTTTCGTTTGGCCTCGCGGCGTTTGTATGACTACGTCAACAAACGCCATACAATCCTCTCTGAGAGGATTCGTGATTAACGGATACCGTTAATCAATGACTAGAATAAACGAAATACGTCATTTTGCAAGCAAGAATTTCCGTTTTTCGTTAGGTTTCTTACGAATCATGTGTACAATTGGCACAGATTGACGGGAGGTGTAAATGGAACTAAGAATCGCAGCTCTCAGAGAGGCGAAGCACATGACACAAACCGATCTCGCTAAGCAGATTGGTTCGACGCTTCGGAAGGTCAGCTCTTGGGAGCGAGGGGAGACGCCTATACGTCTCGAGGATGCTGCGCTTATTGCCGACGTCTTTGAGTGCACCCTCGACGAGCTCGCGGGTCGGCAGTGGCCGCGCCCGCCCACGGCGCTGGCCTCCGACGAGTCCCACCTGCTGAGCCTGTACCGAGACACCGACCAGCGCGGCAGGGCCGCCATCCTGCGCACCGCCGAGGGCGAGGCGGGGATGGAGGAGAAGCCCGCATCTGGGGACGGTTCGGGTGCTGTGAGCGAACCGGCATAGGTCTTTCGTGTTGAATGGGTGACGTCATGAAGGGAGGTAAAGACGTCCATGACTGAGATAGAGGAGAGTACCGTCAACAGGCTTTTGGAAAAGTCGAGGGAGGCGTTCCTGCTGGCTATCGAGCTGTATAACAGGCCCACCATCAGGTATCACGTAGAGGGATGCGCCTTCTTCCTCTGCAACGCATGGGAGCTAATGCTTAAAGCGCACCTGATCAAAAGGGATGGCATCGATTCGATCTACTACTCCGACAACAAGAGAACCATCTCCCTCGAGGACTGCCTGTCGCGCATATACACGAACATCCATGACCCGCTAAGGGCGAACATGCACAAGGCCATAGACCTAAGGAACACGAGCACGCACTTCGTCGTCCAGGAGTACGAATACTTCTATGGCCCAATCTTGCAGGCGTGCGTCGAGAACTTTGACGAGCAGATGCGCAGACTCCACGGCATCGAGATCAGTGATTACATCCCCGAAAACTACCTGGTGCTTTCAGTGCGACGCGCATTGGTCGACGAGGACGAATGCAGAGCGAGATACTCTCAGGAGGACCTCGAGAAGATGCTGGAGACCTTGGACGGGATCCAGACGACAGCTGACGAAATGGATAGCAAGAGATTCAGCTGCACCTATGTGACTGAGCTAAGGATGTCGAAGAAGAAGGACGCCGACCTCACGTTCATGATGGCGAAGGACGGCGCGACCTCCCACGGCACGGG
>JAFWMI010000290.1 GCA_017513965.1 Atopobiaceae bacterium | reverse complement strand
CACCGAGATGGACGGATTCGACAACAACAAGGGCATCGTCGTGCTCGGCGCAACCAACATGCCGGACTCGCTGGACATCGCCCTCACGCGTCCCGGTCGCTTCGATCGTCGCATTCCCGTTGAACTGCCCGACCTTGCGGGTCGCGAGGCAATCCTTCGCATTCACGCAAACGACGTCAAGATGGAGCGCGGCGTAGACCTCTCGATTGTCGCACGAGCAACCCCCGGAGCGTCTGGTGCCGACCTTGCCAACATGATCAACGAGGCCGCGCTGCGCGCCGTGCGCATGGGACACCGTCTGGTGACCCAGGAGGACCTGGTTGAATCCGTCGACGTGGTAATCGCTGGCGAGAAGAAGAAGTCCACCGTGCTCAGTGAGCACGAGAAGCAGGTCGTCGCCTATCACGAGACCGGTCACGCCATAGTGGCCGCATCGCAGAAGGGCTCCGCTCCCGTAAGCAAGATCACCATCGTGCCTCGCACTTCCGGCGCGCTTGGCTTTACCATGCAGGTGGACGAGGACGAGCATTTCCTTACCACGGC
This sequence comes from Atopobiaceae bacterium, assembly GCA_017513965.1. Taxonomy (GTDB): domain Bacteria; phylum Actinomycetota; class Coriobacteriia; order Coriobacteriales; family Atopobiaceae; genus RUG440. The sequence continues at coordinate 4,364 of JAFWMI010000290.1, read as the reverse complement.
GACTGAGATGCGTGACAAGATAGCCGTGCTCTGTGGCGGACGTGCCGCTGAGGAGCTCATATTTGGGGAGGCCACCAATGGTGCCTCGAACGACATCGAGAAAGCCACGCATATTGCCCGCGCCATGGTCACGCAATACGGCATGACCGATCGATTTGGCATGGTCGCTCTTGGCCAACAGCGCAATCGCTATTTGGGCGGCGGCACGGAGCTCACCTGCTCCGAGGGCACGGCGGAGGACATCGACAAGGAAGTGCAGCGCATCGTGGAGGAGGGCCACCAAACGGCGCTCTCGACCCTTCGCGCCCACCGCTTTAAGCTGCACGAGATCAGCCGATACCTCCAGCGCAAAGAGACCATTACGGGCGAGGAGTTCATGCGCATCTTCACACGCGACGATGGCTTTGCGCCTACGCTTCCTACAACGCAGGCATAAGCAAACGACCACGCAAAAGCAGAGCCGCGGCTCCCGCCACGAAGAATGAACGGGAGCCGCGGCCTTTTTTAACGTCTTACGCTCTTAGAACGTGACGGTACGCGGTGCCTCGGTAAACGACGAGAACGTAGCCTCGCCATCCTCGATGTAGTAGACCACCGTGTTGCCGTCTCCTACCGCATACATCTTCTTGAGCGACGGGTAGTCGTCGAGCATGGATTCCTGCGCCTCGGCGCGCGGATCCTCAACGAGCTTGCCCGCCACGCGAATCCACGTCCCGCCCTTAAAGCCGCTGATCTCGAACTTGGGATTTGCCTCAATCTGCTTGGCAACATCCTTTTTCTTGCCGGTTTGAATGTACAGCTTGCCCTCGAAGATGTGCGCGGTGCCAAAGGGACGCACGCGCGGCTGATCGCCATCCGCCGTGGCAAGATAGTATGTACCGACCTGCTTCAAAAACTCGCAGACCTCATCGATAGCTGCCATAATGTCTCCTCCTTACGCAAATGGTCCAATAATCGTACGACCCCGCCTGCGCTACGCAAACGGGGTCGTCAACCGCAATCGCAACTACACAAGCAGCTCGGCTATTTGCACCGCATTCGTGGCGGCACCCTTGCGGATTTGGTCTCCGCAGCAGAAGAGCGTAAGCGCATGCACGTCGTCAGGCGCAGACAAATCACGACGAATGCGGCCCACGAATATGAGGTCCTGGTCGCTTGTCTCGAGCGGCATGGGATAGCGCAGCGCCTCTGGATCGTCCACCACGCGCACGCCCGGTGCCGCCTCGAGCACGGCTCGTGCCTCGTCCGGCGAAATGGGACGCTCGAACTCAGCGGTAATGGACTCCGAGTGAGAGCGCATTACCGGGACGCGCACGCACGTGCAGTTGACGCGAAGGTTGGGCAGATGGCAGATCTTACGACCCTCGTTTTGGAGCTTGAGCTCCTCGGACGTATACATCTCGTCCTTAAAGCCACCAATCTGTGGAATGAGGTTGGCTGCCAGCTGATAGGCGAAGGGAGCCGTCTCCCCCACCTCACCACCAGCCGCCACGACTGCCATCTCGCGCTCGAGCTCGCGCAGCCCAGGCATGCCGGCGCCCGATGCCGCCTGGTAGGTAGAGACGATCATGCGCTTGAGCCCGGCGACCTCGTGTAACGGCCATATGGGCATCAGGCCAATGATCGTGGCGCAGTTGGGGTTGGAGATTATGCCCTTGTGCCACGCCGCGTCCTTGCCGTTAATCTCGGGAATCACCAAGGGAACGTCGTCCTCAAGCCTAAACGCATGGCTGTTGTCAACGCACACCGCACCGCGCTTTACCGCCTCGGGCAAGAGCCGTTTGGCTGTTGCGTCGTCTGCCGCGCCAAGAACGATGTCCACTCCCTCGAACGCGTCGGGCGTCGCCTCCGCTATGGTTACGTCCTCGCCCCGGAATGCGATCGTCTTCCCCGCGGATCTTGCGCTCGCCAGAGGAACCAACCTATCCACGGGATAGTTCCGCTCCTCAAGGCACTGCAGCATCTGTCGGCCCACGACTCCCGTAGCGCCCAGAATTGCGACCACTTTGCCTGCCATGATCTCCTCCTTCTCCATCCTGCCGATGGCTACCGCTATCTTAGTCCCTGAGCACTACCGCGTCACCAAAGCGCTCATAGATAACCTTGATGGCACGCTCAAAGTCCTCGTTTTGCACACCCAGGATGATGCTAATCTCCTGAGAGCTCTGGGTAATCATGCGGATGTTAATGCCCGCTTCGCCCAAGGCACCAAACACTTGTCCAGAGGTGCCGGCACGCCTGCTCATGTTGCGTCCCACCACCGAGATGAGCGCGAGGCCGGGAAGCACGTTGATGGAGTCCGGCTGCACGTCTCGCTGCATGTCTGCAACAATGGAGTATATGGTGTCTTTAACGTCTTCTCCGTTCACCACAATCGAGAACGAGTCGACGCCCGTGGGAATGTGCTCAACCGAGACGCCATAGCGCTCGAGGATGGAAAGCGTGCGACGGATGCAGCCTATCTCGTTTGACATATGCGCCTTTTGCACATAGATGCCCACAAAGTCCTTCTTGCCCGCAATGCCCGTGATCAGGTGCTCGCGCGCATGCTCGTTTGCGGTTTCGCGAATGATGGTGCCAAAGTCGTCAGGCGCGTTCGTGTTCTTGATCTGGATGGGAATGTTAACCTCACGCACCGGGAAGATCGCCTCCTCCTGGAGCACCGAGGCGCCCATGTATGAGAGCTCGCGCATCTCCTCAAACGTGATGCGATGGATGCCACGCGGATGATCGACGATACGCGGGTCTGCCGCGAGGAAGCCCGAGACATCCGTCCAGTTCTCATAGAGTCCGGCATCGATGCAACGGGCAAGGATGGCGCCGGTAATGTCTCCGCCACCGCGCTTGAAGAGTTTTATTTGCCCGTCGACGGTGGAACCGTAAAAACCGGGGAGCACGAAGGACCCACCGTTGTGGATAACCGCCTCGCGCAGTCGCGTTTGGGTACGCTCCATGTCCACGGTACCATCGTGGTGGAAGACGATCGTGTCTGCGGCGTCCACAAACGGCATGCCCAAATACTCAGCCATGAGCTGGCCAGTGAACCATTCTCCACGCGAAACAACGTACTCTGGCGAGTACGACGCGATGTTCGAGGCAAAGCGCTCGAATTCCTCCGCCACGGGGAATGCCAGGCCAAGCTCACGGGCAATCCCCAAAAAGCGCTCCTCTATGGAATCAAGCAAGGAGGCGCAGTCTACGCCATACTGAACGTGGGCGTTCACAAGCAAGAGCAGGTCCGTGATCTTGTTGTCTTCCTTGTCGCGCTTTCCCGCCGCAGATACAACCACATACGACCGTTCGGGATCGGCCTTCACAACGCTGGCGACCTTCTTGAACTGTGCCGCATCGGCAACACTCGATCCGCCGAACTTGGCAACTTTGATCATGCTAGCCCTCCTTTGGCAACGCCGCCATAAAGGCGGTCGCATCTTCTTGCAAAACACGCTCGAACAACCTGCGCGCCTGTGGCGGCGTGTAGTTGCGTATGAGCCACACACCCGGCGCCCAGGCGTCACTCGCCACCGGCATGGACGTCGAGCGAATTACGTAATCGCTCGTGAGCAGCGACGGGTCGTACACGAGGCCACGAGAGAAGTCATATACCTGACGCCGTCCCTTGGAAACGTCAATGACGTCCTGCACAATCGCGTTGCCCGTAGGCAGGCTTCCCGCCCCCTGGCCATAGAACTTCAGCGGTCCCACGGTAAAGCCCTCGAGCGAGACGAGGTTGAAGTTGGAGGGAACGGCTGCCTCAAGCGAGTGTTGCGAGATGGCGACGGGCTCGACTGCCACCGCATAGCGCCCGTCTTTGGACACGCCCCTGCCAAACAGCTTAACCGTGAGCCCGCGCGTCGCGAACAGGTCCAAATCCGACTTCGACAGGGTACGAATGCCCGTAACGGGAAGATCGCGCACGCAATCCACGTCAAATGCCACACAGGCACTAATGATGGTCTTGTTGGCAACATCGATGCCATCTATGTCTGCGGAGGGATCACGCTCGGCATAACCCAGCTCCTGCGCACGGCCAAGCGCAACCGCAAAGTCAAGGTTTTCGCGACGCATCGAGTCAATAATGTAATTCGTCGTGCCGTTCATGATGCCAGAGAACGAACGTACCTCGTCGATGCGGCGCACCTTGTCTACGCTCGCAATCCATGGAATGCCACCCGCCACGGCTGCCTCAATAAGAAACGCCACGTCGTGTTTTGTCGCAAGCTCCGCAAACTCCGCAAAGTGCGCCGCAACAACCGCCTTGTTCGACGTGACCACGTGTTTTCCCGCTTTGAGCGCGGCTGCGATGAACGTATGCGCGGGTTCAACGCCGCCCATGCATTCCACAACGAGCTCGATGCTCGGGT
>JAFWMI010000025.1 GCA_017513965.1 Atopobiaceae bacterium | reverse complement strand
GGAAAACTCATCTGTATCACCTTTCACTAATATCATCATTGCTGCGCATGCTCCGCAGGTATGACATGACTAGGCTGTCAATCGTCAGCAGCGCCGCATACTTACCCACGTCGTTCTCGTTTGAAGAACCGCAAAGAAGCACGTAGTCGGCACGGTTCACGAACATCGCATACCGATTCTGTGTGAGCACGACCACCTTCGCCCCGCTTCTTAGGATCTTTCCAGTCAAGTCGCTGTAGTTGGAGAAATAACTTCCGTTGAGCGAGCAGATGAACGCAAGGCTCCCGTTATCTAGCTGGCCAGCTAATTCTTCTTGGTGCGCATACGACTGGCTGAGCTCTACGTATTTACCGAGCGGCAGCATCTTGCCTTGGAAATAGCGACCAATGTGCCAGAGGAAGTGATGGGAGAAAAAACCTATGCGATGGGCTGCGTCCAGGTCCTCGACTACCTTGTCCATCACCAGGAGATCCTCTTCCCGGAGCGTCGTGCTTAAGACATCCACGACTTTGCCGCGATGCATCTCGAGCGCCGAATGCCTGTCGGCCATAAGGTCATCGTAGAACTGCCGCGAGTAGTCGTCGGTCACGCGATAATTCGCTCCATCTACCGCACCCTTAAACTCCGCGAAGTCAGAGAATCCCAGGTACCGACAGAAACGGGAAAAGGAGGCCTTCGAGACGAAGCATGCCTCTGCCATCTGCCTAAGGGACATGCTTGAGAGCTGTGGGTAGTTGCGAAGAAGCCCTTGTGCCACTTCGTAGTTGGAGTCATGAACGCGTGCTGAGCCCACGTAGTCCAGCAACAAGTCGGCAAGAGACCCCATCGCCTTAACCGATCCGTCACCCATCTCTCTACTCCTCTCGCCTTGCCTATTCGAGCTACCAATCGCTACAGCTGGAGACGCCAGAATACCCTCCAGGGTCCTCCCACTCAGCATAGCACGCGTGTTTGGGCAGGGAGGCACCCTGGAAAAGGCGCGTTTATCGAGCGTTGAGGAAATCGAGGACGGCGGCAGCCGACGCCTGCGCGCCACCCAACGCCTTCATGTCCTTGCTGAAGTCATCGACCGTCGTACGATAGGACGGCTCTTCAAGGAGGGATACGATTGCCTCGCGCAGGCTGTCGCTCGTGATGGCATCCCTGTCGAGGAAGGCGCGTCCCAGGCCGAGGTGCTCAATCTGACGTGCAGTGATGGCCTGCTCGTCCATCTGGGGAATGGCTATCATGGGCACGCCGTAATAAATCGACTCGCCCGTGCCACCCATGCCAGCATGCGTGATAAACACGGAAGCCTGCGAGAGGATGTCCAGTTGAGGAACCATCTGGCCAACCTCGACATTGGCGGGAATGTCGGTCAGCGACGCGGGGTCAATGGTGCCAAGCGCAGCAAACACGTTGACCTCAAGGTCGCGCACCGCATCAAAGAGGATGGGATAATACCCCGGCCAATTGTTGAATGCGGTACCCAGTGACGAATACACCAGTGGACGCCCATTGTCGGGAGCCGTCCAGCTTCCGAAGGTAGAACGCTTGCCGATCTGAACGCCTGTGAAAACGAAACTGTCGTCAAAGGTCTCGCTATTGGGCACCAGCCGCTTCTGCATCATGACGAGATTGAGGTCGCCCTGACCGTCGAAGACCTCCTTTACGGTGATCCTGCGGCACCCGTACTTCGTCGCAAAGCCTTCGGCCATGTCGTTGAAAGCGATGCGAAGCGGATGGTCATCTGGCACGCCATCGAACGTCGCGGCGACCGAGTAGCTTCCGTTGGAGGGATAGCTGGTGTACAGCATGATGTTGGGAACGCCCAGCGCGTCGGCGGCCATGGTGCCCGCGATGCCTGCGAAGTCGTGGAGAATCGCATCGGGAACATCGTTGCGCAGCACGTCGAGTATGGTGTCGATGCAGCCGCCCGCCTCGTTCAGGAACAGGAATGGCACCACGGCGGCCATGTTGTCCTTGACGTCTCTCTCGTTCTTCTCGTTCTCCTGCTGTTGGGGGTCGTTGTCGGCCATCCGCGAGGGGACGGCCACGAAGGTAGCGCCCGTGGGCTCGACGATCTTACGGAAATCTTCGGTCGTGAAGTAGGTGACGCGCTCACCGCGCTTAACAAGCTCGGCGACGAGCTGCAAGGTGGGGTTAACGTGTCCAAAAGCTCCCAGCGAAACGACTGCGATATGCATGTTGGCTCTCCTCTGCTATCAGATAATCTCGAATCTTGGTCACATCATGTATTGGGATGGGTGCCGAGGGGATGCCCCCTCGGCACCAGGAAAGGAAGGCGCTTATGCTGCAAGCTCGGCTGCCTCGGCATTCTGCTCCTCGGCGAGGGCCTGCTTATCGGCAACCTTGAAGAAGGGGAACCAGATGGCGGCGCTCATAATGGTCGTCACGACCTGGTAGGCGGCAATCTGCCAGCCGCCCTGCATGAGACCATAGGCCACGATGGGCATGGAGCTGATGCCGATGATGCCGGTCGGCGCGGGCATGAGACCCGTCTGGATGCCGGCGTAAGCGAGCAGCAGAGAGAGGATCGGCGTCACCATGAACGGGATGATGAAGGTGAAGTTGTACATGAGCGGCATGCCAAAAACAACGGGCTCGTTGATGTTGAAGATGCCGCAGGGAAGGACGAGCTTGGAGAACTGCTTGTAACGCTGCGACTTAGCGAAGAGAGCCATCACGATGACCAGGCCCAACGTGCAGCCACATCCGCCGTTGCAGGCGAAGTCGTACATCGAGATGTTCCAGATGTGGGGAATCGCCTCACCCGCGGCGGCTGCGGCCATGTTTTCGGGCAGGTAGGAGAACCAGATGGGGAAGAGGATGGGGAGCACGGTGTAGGAGCCATGCACGCCCACGAACCACAGAAGCTGTGCCACGATGATGATGACGATGAAGCCGGGGAGGCTGCCCGTGAGGCCGGCAAGCGGGGTCTGGAGCAGCGTGTAGACGGCGTCGATGACGTTGTCGTAGGGGGTAAAGCTGAAGGCAAAGCGCACGGCACCGAACAGCAGGGCGCAGAAGAATGCGGGAATGATGGCGGTGAAGGTCTTGCCCACGCTCTCGGGCACGCCTTCCGGCATCTTGATGGTGATGCCAGCCTCGACCACAGCAATGTGGATCTTGGTGGTGACGAGCGCAACGATGAAGGCCATGAAGGCGCCACGGCTACCGAGATAGTTGAGGTTGACCAAGGAGTCGCCTGCGTCATTGACGACGAGCGGCACCAGAATCAGGTAGCCCATGAGCGCCAGAAACATGTTCTCGATAGTCAATTCGTCATGGCCAAAGCTCTTGGCAGCGCTACGGGCGACGCTTGCCACCATAAAGAGGCCCATGAAGTTCATGGCTGCATTGTAGATTGAGGTAAACACGCCGCCTAAGCCTGACGAGGCGAGGAGGGCTTGGTAGGGCTCAAAGGGAAGGGTATTGAGCAAGTTGAAGATGGAACCCACCAGGATGATGGCCATGAGCCCCATGGCGCCTTGGCCAATAGCCTGGATGTACTGGTTCTGGGCCACCTTCGTGCTGAAGGGCACGAGCTTCTCATTCAAGAAGCGCATAAGGACATTGTCTTGAGTTTCTGGCATGGTTTTTCCTTCCTCTGTCGTGTGTGCTTACGCGTTGTACACAGCGTACGACCGGGGAAGGTTGTGGAGTGTCCCATGGTGGACAACCCCATTTCAGATTATGAAACGCGCAGGTAAAGACCTGTGTAACAGGAAGAGGTGCTGTGTCGCGGGGCGGCGACGTATGCCAGGGAGTGGCGTGCGCCGGGGGCGGGGGTGCGACACACTGGACCAAACCGGCCTCATGCGGCTTTACAACGTTCAAGACGTGATACTCATGGGGTGTGGCGCCGCTGACGACAATCCGTGCGCCGCCCTCGGCTCCATGAGTCGCCTCCAACGATGCGCGCAAACGATGCACAACCACAGCTTTATGCATCGTTTGCCCAACCGTTCGCAAGAGACGCGGACGCGTTCCGACGACCCACGCCAAGGAGCGTGATGGCCTATGGGAAGGCCCCCGAGGAGGTGCCCCATGTGCGGATCGAGGTCCGGCTGGAAGCGAATCGAGGTCTCCAGGGGCGGCTTCAGCGTGACGCGGGCCTTGGTCGCCAGCG
>JAFWMI010000289.1 GCA_017513965.1 Atopobiaceae bacterium | reverse complement strand
TCGTGGCGCCGTACGGGTATGGCAAGACGAGCATCTTGTTGGAATACGCCGATGTTGTCTTTGCGTTCGAGCACGTGTTCTGGATAAACGGGCAGAGTCCCTGTTTCCTGCGCGATCTAGACGAAGGCGACATCGCGAAGGACTGCATGGCTGTCGACAAAGACGTGCGGCTCGTCATCTTCGACGACGTTCCGGCGTTCGACGCCACCCGGGCCGAATCCTTCTCCCGTCAAATCGATGAGCTGCTCATGATGAAATGCGAGGTCATCGTGGCCTGCACGCCACGCTGCGATGTGCTGGGCCAACTGCAGCGCGATCGCATGCGCATCAGCGCCCGGGAATTGCTCCTCGGCGATGACGAGCTCGATTCCGCCCGTAGCGCCGAAGAGCGCGCTCAAAGCCCCTCTACCCAGCTGCCCGACTCATGCCGGGTTCCCGCCCTCGTCTGGAAAGAAGGCGCCGATAGTGCCGCCCAGTTCGTGAAGTGCAGCCTTCGCGAGCAAATGCCGGCTGATTTGCTGCTGGGCATGAGCAGCATGTACGCCCTGCAGGAGGGCTCTTTGGAAAGCCTGACGAAGATCGGCTCTCTCGACATCGGTTTAATAGGGGAGCTCGCCGCAGATTACCCCCACATGGGCTTCGACGTCGACACCGGGCGCTTCGAATCCCCGCGCGTCTCGGTGGACGCGATGGCCACCGGCCTGAAAGGGGTCTTGGACGACATAGTCTCGAGCTCTTCTTGCCGCTCACGCGAGCAACTCGTCTGGGAATGGGCGGACATTCTCCTCAACGTCGAGCACTCCCCGAGCCGCGCCTGCGATATCGTCCGCGTTCTCTGCCCCAGGATCAAAAGGGCGCCATGGCTGGCCCAGCACGTCGAGGAGCTGGTGGAACAGGGATGCTTCTACGACGGCCTCATGCTCGCCCGCTCCATCAGGCTTCAATCCAAGAACAGCTCTTCGGGCGAGAAAGCGCGATGCCTGGCCTTCGAATCCCTCTGCAGATCCCTCCTTGGCGACGGAAACGGAGCGGTACGGTGCGCGAAACGGCTCGCCTTCGACCGCTCATATGGAACTGCAGCTCAAATATGCGGGCTGCTCGTCGTGGTGCGCAACGGCAACGACTTCCTGCGGCAACGGGCCTGTGCCCTCCTTGCAGACATCGCCGCCGCCCAGGGCGACCTCCCCGTCGAGACCCTGTCCCCCTGGATTCAAGTCTGCGTTTCGTGGAGGGTCCTCAACGATGAAATCGAGCGGTTTCCCGCTTGGTGGGACAGCCTCGTGAAAGGCGGCGCCTCTCACCACGTGCTCTGCTTGACCGCATCGTGGCTGTACGGCAAGCTTGCAACATGGTACGCCGAGCGAGACGACGGCTCTTCGCCGCTCTTGCCTGGCACGTATGCGTCGGTGGAGTCGTATTTGCGCGACACCCTGGCTTCCAGCGAAGAGGGAGGCTGGGATTACCATGCGGCTTCGGCAGTCCTTGCGATGGAGCGCGCCCACATGAGGGGGATGCCCTTGGCAAAGGGTCCGCTCCCCTCTTCGATCCTGCTTTTGCTCAGGCGCTTCGAGATGTCGATGCTCGTGCAGCGGACCAAACTCGAACAGGATGCGGAAAGCGAGCATGACGCGGATGGCAAATGGGCCGCAGGCGAGACTCGGAACATGCAGCAGGCGCTCTCGGAAATCGCCCACATGCCACCCGAGCGCAACATTCCCGTTCTCAAGATCAAGATGTTCGGCCGCTTCGAGGTCTCCATCGGCAACACGCCCGTCGCCGATTCCGCCTTCCGACGCAAGCACGTACGGCTGCTGCTCGTTCTTCTTGCCGCCAATCTGGGGCGGGAGCTATCCCGCATGAAGATGGCGCAGATGCTCTGGCCCGACACGGCAGACGAGATGGCGCGGCGCAATTTCTACACCGCTTGGTCGAAGCTACGAAAGGCGCTCTCGTTGCCAGACGGTACCTGCCCGTATCTCGTCAGGCATCAATTCGGCTGTAGCCTGGAGGCGCGCTACGTTCAATGCGATATCGTCCGCCTCAACGAAATATGCCGCGAGCTGCTGTTCGGCCGTCCGGATTTCAAGGGATGGGCAGCCCTCTACTCGGAAATCGACCGTGATTTCTCCAACGAATTCCTTCCCTCGGAAAGCTCGGAGGAAGTCATCGAGCGCGTGCGCAACGATTGCCGGGCACGGCTCGTGGACGCGCTCGTCTCCGCAACGCAAAGCGTGATTGACGGCGGGAACAACCAGCTCGCCTTGTGGTTCGCGCGGTCGGCAGTCGGCCACGACGAGACGCGCGAGGATGCTTACGTCGCGCTCATGCGCGCTCAAATCGCCAATTCCCAGCGCACCGCCGCCATGCTGACCTACCACAAATGCCGACGCGTGCTCGCCGAGCAGCTCGGAATGGACCCTTCCCCAGAAACCACCGCGCTGTACAAGAGCTTGCTCGACTCCATCTAAACGAATGCGCAACGGTGATGTTCTATTTCTCTGCATCATCGGTTCAAGTGGGTTTACGTGCTGATTCCATATGTTACTGTTTAAGGGTTTGAACCAACTGGACAAGAAAAGGACACCAAGGCTTATGGCAGGGTTTTT
>JAFWMI010000288.1 GCA_017513965.1 Atopobiaceae bacterium | reverse complement strand
TCGGAACTGGGATAGACATACCAGATGACGATACCGCGCGCGCTGCAGCCTTGTGTACCGTCAGTCTTCCGCCATTACTAAGTGCCTCCTATCTTGCGGAGGATGTTATTGACGCGCTGGAAAATCAGGGAACATTTTCGGGGTGGCAAGAGTCACGCTGGCTTCGCGGAATCTTACCTCTCGTTATCAGCGAACGGGGAGAGGCGGTGATTGCGTGCCAAAACCGTGAGTATCGTTTGCGTTACACAAAAGAGCAAGGTCTTGAGATTTTGTAGAGACCAAGCCCGTGTGAAACAACCGGAAAGGAGGAACGAATTGGAAGACATGCAAGAAGCGACTTTTAACCTTGTAGACGAACCATGGATATGTGCGATTACCACAACGGGTCAAATGGTTGAGCTATCCCTGCGCGAACTATTTACTAATGCAACGCAGCTGAAGGCGTTAGCAAACGATCTTCCCACTCAGGACTTCGCCATTCTGCGTATGCTCGTTGCGATTGTGCAGCGAGCGACAATAGAGCTGTTATACGAGTCTGAATACCCATCTCAAGCATGGGGCGACCTCTGGAATGGTGAGACCTTGCCACTTTCGGAAATCAATGAATACCTCGACTTATGGAGAGGGCGATTCAATCTGTTAGACGAAAAGCAGCCTTTCATGCAGGTCGCAGGTATGCATGCAACGAACGGCAAAGTTAAGGATATCAGATCGTTGCTGGGGATATCCGAGAACAAGCCTCAACTGTTTCCCATGCGCACCCTTAGTGGAATGGAGTCTCTATCGCATGCAGAAGCCGCTCGTTGGCTACTGCACATTCACGCGTTCGATGCCGCAGGTATAAAATCAGGCGTCGTTGGCGACGCAAACGCAAAGAACGGCAAGAGCGCGTCCACCGGGCTTCCTGGTTGGGCGGGGGGACTTGGAGGAGTCTACCTTGAAGGCGACACGCTGGCAGAGACTCTGCTCCTCAATCTTTGTCCTTGCGCGGACTGTCGGGATAACCGGGACGAGTTTGCGAATCTTGATGACGATCTTCCCGTGTGGGAACGCAAACCTCTGACTCCCGGAGACGAACAGCGATCGCCTACGGGTTATGCCGATCTCTATACATGGCAATCGCGACGTGTCCTGCTCAAAAGCCATGATGGCAGAATCGTGGGGGCCGTACTGACTAATGGCAACAAACTCGCATACCAGAACCAGCGCGCGTTCGAACCTATGACGGCCTGGAGAAGGAGTCAAGCTCAGGAAAAGAAGCTCAAGATTACGCCGGTCTATCTGCCATACCAGCACCAATCAGGCAAGTCATTTTGGAGGGGACTCACCGTTGTCCTGCCCGAACGCAGCCTAAGTGCTACAGATAGCTATAGTGCACCGGGTATTGTGTATTGGGCCGGCTTTCTCGCGAGTACGAACGGGGGCTGTCAGCTCTCCAAGTCCTATCCCATACGACTTCACGCCACCGGCTTTGTCTACGGCACGCAGAATGCCGTAATAACCGACATGATCGACGATACGCTTACGCTCAGCGCAGTTCTCCTATCTCCTGAGGGCGCCGATGCGGCCGACTTGGCGAAGCGATGCATGAAGGATGCAGACAGTGCTGTGCGCGAATTTGGCTCGCTGGCCGTCAACATCAAGCTTGCGTCGGGACTTGATCATCAACTTGCAAGCGCGGCGAGGGAAAAGGCACAGGCTGAGGCATACTACGAGTTGGATGAGCCGTTCCGTGCCTGGCTCTATACCCTGAGCTCGCAGTTGGACAAGCCCCTCTTGCGGTACGAAATAGCATGGCACGACACCGCACGATCCATCTTGTTGCGTCTTTCTCGCCAGCTTATGGACGAGGCCGACGACAAGGCCATTCAGGGACGCAAGGTTAAGCAGGGGGGACGTGAGCAATGGATGTCTGCTGGTAGGGCCGAGTCCCTCTTTTTGTATGGCCTCGGTCATGCGCTGCCCAGAAAGCAGATAGACGATACGGATTCGACGGAGGGGAAGTAACATGCCGAACCTGCAAGACAACAGAAGAGAACTTCAGGGCTACGTAGCCCGCAAGTTGGGGGTTCTCCAAAAGCAGCATCTCAATGAGAACCGTCCATCAGCAAAGGCGCAGTTGGCGTGTTTGCGTAGGGAGGCTACGAAGGAGATCGGCTCATCCCTCGACACGTGGGAGCTCGAATTCGGAGACATGCCCGGCTCGTTTGCTGGTAGAGGTTCTGCTGCCCCAACTGCGGGCGAACAGGCAGTGCACATCGCCTTCACACTCTATGCCATCCACCAGCAGTCGCAAGACGCACCCATGTTTCAAAGGACCAACCGAAGTGCAAACGAGTTGCATGGCCTGGGGCACGCAGCTAGCCAGCTCGCTTATCTAAGTAGAAAAAACGAACGTGGAGAACAGCTGGAGCAAGGGGAGATGCCCCGCAGGCTCAGGGCTCTCGTGACGGCAGATAGTATGGAGGAGGTTCGCCACTATGCACGGCAGCTGGTCCACCAGTTCCGAAGCGAGTCTATCCCCTTGGACTACGCGACGTTCTCTGGACAGTTGTACGAGTTTTTCAATCCGGCACGGAAGGACAAGGTGCGCCTTGAGTGGGGCCGTGAGTTTGCCCAGTGGCGCGCGCCAGAAACGAGTTCGATAAATCGTCAAGCACAAGGGAACGATGACTAGGAGGAAACACAATGTCTTTTGCACCGCTTTATCTTGATATCCACGCGCTTCAGACAGTGCCACCCAGCTGCATTAACCGTGATGATACTGGTTCACCAAAGACGGCTCGCTTCGGTGGAGTGCGCAGAGCGCGCGTCTCTAGCCAAGCTTGGAAAAAGGCCATACGCGATGAGTTCGCAAACATACTGAACGAGGATGAGATTGGCTGGCGTACAAAGCATTTGGTCGATATGGTCGCTAGCCGTATCCTGCGTTTGGTCCCCGATATTGAGACGCGCGAGGCCACTAAGATGGCGGAAACAACCGTGAAGGCAACTGGAATCAAGCTCGACAAGAATTCCGATACGAACTATCTCATCTTCGTTTCTCCGCGCCAAGCCGAAGGTCTTGCTGCTCTTGCCGTTGAGACTCAAAAAAGTGGGGTGAAGCTTGATGCTAAGAAGGCGAAGTCCATACTCAACGTGAAGGAGCGTCCAACGCTTAACGCCGTTGACATTGCTCTGTTTGGCCGTATGGTGGCCGACGCTCCAGAGCTTAACGTCGACGCTGCCACGCAGGTCGCGCATGCGATTGGCGTGACTGCTGCAGAGACCGAATTCGATTACTTCACTGCCATGGATGATCTGTCACCTGAGGATAGTACTGGCGCAGGAATGATAGGTACCGTCGAGTTTCTATCGGACACCCTTTATCGCTATGCGACTGTAGACATATGCCACCTGTGCGAGAACCTTGGTTCCGCCGATGTTGCTGCAAAGGCAGCTGGAGCCTTTGTCGAAGCGTTTGCGTGTTCGATGCCCACTGGCAAGCAAAACACGTTTGCAAACCGTACGTTGCCTGACGTGATTATGATTCAGTTCCGAGATACCCAACCTGTCAGTCTCGTAGGGGCTTTTGAGCGCCCGGTCTATCCGACTGATAAGCACAGTATTTCTGAAGTCGCTTGTAAGCGGATGGTCAAACGAGTTGCCTTCATCGACGATGCGTTTGGTACAGAACCATTCAAAACGGTGATGATTGCTGGCACGCCTGCCATACGTGAACAGCTTGCCTCGTTATCCTACGAGTCTCTTAACCTACAAGAAGCCATAGCGCTTTCGCAGGACATTGTGGCTTCTCGTCTTTCGAACCGTGACAATTCCTGACGAGAAACAAGCTGTAACATGAGTACCTTACTTATGAAATTTGCTGGTCCTTTACAGGCGTGGGGTGCCGAGAGCAGGTATTCTGAGCGTAAGACGCGCCACGAGCCAACAAAGAGTGGCGTCGTGGGGCTGCTGGCAGCAGCCCTCGGTAGACGACGTAGTGATCCGGTAGACGATCTGGCAGCGATGCCACTGTTTGTTCGTACGGATCAGCCTGGGCATTACGAAAAGGACTTCCAGACAGCACGACAGCGTAAGTTTAATAAGGTCACCCAGCGTTGGGAGCCGGCGCAAAGTCTACCCTTGTCCAATCGTTACTATC
>JAFWMI010000287.1 GCA_017513965.1 Atopobiaceae bacterium | reverse complement strand
GCGGAGGGAGAGAAGCCCACTGAGCCGCCAAAGAACATCGTGACCAGATATGAGTACAGCGAGAACGGACGCGTATTCTACGCCAACGAGAAGAGCGTCTCTCGTTACGCGGTGTTCTACATCCATGGCGGCGCATACCGCAACGACTTTATCTCGTTCCACTGGCAGTTCATTTAACAGCTCATAAAGACAACGAACGCATTGGTCATTGCCCCAGGATACCGCCTGGCACCCTTTGCGACCTACAAGGAGGCTTTCGACCTCATCGTGCCGTTGTACAAGCAATATCGCGAGGAGCACCCCAACAAGAAGGTCATCATGATGGGAGATTCCGCTGGCGGCGGGCTCTCGTTGGCACTCGCGGAGCACTTTAAGGCGGAGGGTATTCCCTTGCCAGACGAGCTCGTGCTCTTCTCGCCGTGGGTCGACGTCTCGATGGAGAACGAGGAAATTGCCGAGTACCAACAAGTGGATCCAATGCTTGCGAAGTCATCCTTGCTCGTTGCCGGCAGGTACTGGGCAGGCGATCTAGATGTTCACGACCCAAGGGTCAGTCCGATCTTTGGTGACCTCGGAGGCCTTCGCAACGTGACGGTCTTTGTCGGCACAGACGGAATCCTGTACCCGGACGCAAGGAAGATGTTCTTTATGCTGGACGAGGACCCTGCCAACGAGCTCATTGTGGGGGAGGGAATGAACCATGTTTATCCCCTCTACCCGATAGCAGAGGCCGAGTCCGCGCGTAGCAAGGTATTTCACACCGTTTTGAGATAAGGTGACGGGAAAGTTGGCACGTGACAAGGCGAAGAGGTCCTGTTAGGGCCTGAGACCGGAGGCTGGAGGGAAGTCATGAGCGTCAGTGAGAAGAGGCCGCAGGAATGGATTATCAACAAGCTGATGCGCAGCACGTCCACCACGCCTGCCGTGCTCATGGAAGAGGTAATGGCCGATGAGCGTTGCCGTGCATTTGGGCCAATCCATCACTTCATAGTGGGTGCCACGTTGCTCACATGCTGGCGTAACGCCGAGGGCTCGCCGAACCGTGACGTACTGCTTACAGACGACCTTGAGGAAATGCTTGAACGCTCGTCCTGTGTGCCAGGTGCTGTTTGCGCCCGGTGGGGTGTGTGCGGCGCGGCGGCTTCTGCCGGTATGGCTTATGCCATCGTGCGTGGCAATGCTCCACTTCGCAACGAGGGGTGGCAGGAGGGGCAGCTGATGGTGAGCGAGCTTCTTGCGCGCATCGCACAATCGGGAAGTCCGCGCTGTTGTAAGCGAGACTCTCGTGTGGCCATTGCGGCCGCCGTGTCGCACTTCAATGCGCTGGGTGGACCACAGATGAAAGAGTCAAACAAGGTACCTATCTGCGCTTCGTATGCGTTCAACACCGTATGCATGGGTGTGTACTGTACATTCCATCCCGGTCACGTGGCCTGAGGCATGTGACAAGGTGACAGGAGGCTTGTCACCCAAAACTCATTCGTGCAAGACAGGCTATCAACCACCACTGAAAGGGTTAACCAGTATTGAAGACAGCGCTTTAGATAAGATGAATACAAGTATAGCTGCGCATTGCGAGACTGGAGGCAGCGCACGGAAGGAGGAGGGGATACGGATGTCACGAGGGAGCCAAAAGAACCGGGCATTGGGAATGAAGCTGATGACGAGGGGCATGATGGCCCTGATGGTGACGCTTACGATGGTGGCGTCGTTCCTCCTTCCATTTGGGGGACAGATGGCGCTGGCTGAGGACGAGGACTTCCTCTCGGTCGCAGCGCTGAATTCGGAGACCATCAAGACCGTGACTGCAGAAGAGAGAGCACGGGCTTAACATTCAAAGGCAAGAAGTTCCAGGTACTTGGCCAGGGTGCTTGCGATATATTCGGAGCAGAGATTGCGAGCGGTGACAGCTTGGTGATCTCGTCTCTTGATGGTACCGCCATCAAGAGCGTCGATATACACTTTGGGGCTGCAAGGTCACCGTGAAGAAGGGAACCCCCAAGGGAGTCTATGAGATTAAGATCAAGGTCACTGCTGCCGACAACAAGAACTACAAGGCTCACAGCAAGACTGTCACCTGCAAGGTTAAGGTTGTCTAGCGGCACGTATATATCACCATAGTGTGACCAAGACGCAGGCCAGGCGAGGTAGTCGCTTGGCCTGCGTTCGTATGCTGGGCATGGCACGCGCTCAACATGCGTCGGTCCCGAATAACAAGGGGTGGGGACCTGTTACTACGCGTGTTTTGTTCTTCATACTCCGGGACATGGTGGTGGCTCCTGCGTAGACAAATATGACAGCAAAATGGGCTGATTGCTAGCGTGCGAAGCAGTATGTTTAAAACGTAAGGCCAGCAGACAAAAGCAGCGATGAATCGCGTTGGGGAGGAAGAGTATGAGCCGCAACGCACACAAGAACAACCCTGCAAAGAACCCCAAGGGCCGCGTTGGCTCTGGACCCAAGAATCCCGCTGAAGCGAACGGGACAATCCCTGCGTTCTGGGCCAAGCATTTCTCCGACTGCGAAACGGAATGCGAACCAGAGCCAGACCGCTGGGAAGCTGGCGAGCGACAAAGCCTGACCCGATCCGTGCCCGTTGACGAGCAGCGGTTGGCGGATGTGTGCTGTGCGGCAGAGAGTACGCCCCAGGCGTTCTTTACCACAGCGTTTGCATGCGCAACATCCATCTTCGCCGCTCAGGAAGACGTGCTCTTTAGAACCATGCTTTCCCATGCGAGCAACGACGTGGTGATTCCCTTCCGCATGAACCTGCAGGGGCAGGAAAACGTCGCGCAGCTCATCAAGCAGGCGGAGGCGGGATTGCGGCAAAGCGGTGCGCACGATGTGCCAGAATACGAACAACTCGTCGATGCGTTGGGATTGGATTTGCCGCTCCTGTTTTGCTACGGCGCGGAGCCAGCGGGGGCGGACGGATTGATTCTTACCCACGACGTACCGGTGGACGGAGCTTGTCAAATCACGCTACGGTATAACAGCGGTGCATACAGCGAGGAGTGGGCAAAGAGCTTTGCAGGGACCTATCGCACCATCGTGACCGAGATGCTCAACAAGCAGGCCTTGCGCGATCTTGTGCTTGTGGGGGAGCGCGAGCTGGGCATTTTGGACCGGGCGAATGAGACCGAGACGCCCCGGGATCCTGCAGACGTGGTGACGCAGTTCAGGTGTGTCGCGTCCGCGCACCCACAGAAGACCGCCATCATCACGAGCAAAACATCCTATTCCTACGAGGACATGGATCGTATTACCAATGCCGTGGCGGAGCATCTGCGCTCACAGGGTATTGGCAAGGGAAACGTCGTGTCGGTGCTCATCCACAGGAACGAGTTTATGCTCCTGGTCTCGTTTGGTGTGCTCAAGTCCGGCGCGGCGTACCAGCCACTGGACCCCTCCTATCCCGAGGAACGGCTCAACTTTATGGTGGAGGATGCCGAGTCCGCATTCCTTATAGCGGACAGAGACCTGGCGGGCTTGCTCAAGGGCTGGTCTGGCCCGATACTGTATACGGACAGCATCCTGCGCCTTCCAGAGGCGGACGTGTTTGACGCCGACATCGAACCAAACGACATGTGCGTGCTGCTGTACACCTCGGGCTCCACCGGCACGCCAAAAGGCACCATCTTGCAACACGGAAATCTAACCGAGCTGGTGGGATGGGCGCACGGATACTTCAAGATGGACGAGCATGCCTGTTACGGTGCCTGTGCCAGCTACGGCTTCGACGCACACATGATCGAGCTGTATCCCATCTTTACCTGCGGCGGAACGCTCTGCATCGTCCCTGACGAGATTCGTCTGGATCTGCCGGCCATTGGGGAGTACTTCAACCGGAACGGCGTCACCATAAGCCTGATGACAACGCAGGTGGGCAGGCAGTTTGCCCAGAGCTACGAAGGCGGGAGCCTTGAGTACCTCATGGTGGGCGGTGAGACCCTCACGCCCCTTGACCCCACGAATCTCAAGGTCAAGCTCTTCAATGCCTATGGGCCTACCGAGTGCACCGTGCTCGTTACCATCCAGCCGGTCAGGAGCCCGTATCATCGTGTCCCCATTGGCAAGGCGCTAAACAACGTGAAGCTGTATGTGGCGGATCGGTATTTCCGCAGGCTCCCGCCCTATGCGCCGGGCGAGCTGCTCATCGCGGGTCCACATGTGAGTGGCGGCTATCTGCACCTGCCAGAGAAGACCGAGAGCGTCTTCGTTTCCAATCCATTCTGTACAGATCCTGCCTACGACAAGGCATATCGCACGGGCGATGTGGTTCGCATGCTTCCCGATGGCACGGTCGACTTCATCGGGCGGCGCGACAGCCAGGTGAAGGTGCGCGGTTTTAGGATCGAGCTGCCAGAAGTCGAGGCCGTGGTGAGGGAGTATCCGGGCATTCGTGACGCAACGGTCCAGGCGTTTGCCGACGAGAACACCGGGATGAAGTATCTGGCGGCGTACGTGGTGTCCAGCAACCCTGTGGACATACCCGGACTCAAGGAGTTTATCCTCGGGAAGAAGCCGCCCTACATGGTTCCTGCCATCATCATGCAGCTTAAGGCCATCCCCCTCACGCAGAACCACAAGGTGAACAAGAGGGCACTACCGTTGCCCAAGCGGGAGGCCACGGCGTTGGAACAGCCGGCGACGGAGGAAGAGGAGCGGGCATTCCGCTGCGCTATTGAGGCGCTGGGACACAGCGACTTTGGCGTCACGACCGACTTGGAAGAGGCGGGGCTCTCTTCCATCGCCTCGATGCGCCTGAACGTACTGCTCGCCAAGTCTTTTAGGCGTTCCGTCCGATTTAGCGACCTTGTTGCCATGCATACGGTACGACAGATCGCCTCCTATTTCCGCGCGGCCGTAAAGGAGCAAACCTACGCTCGTCGGGAGCTGTACCCGCTCATCAACACCCAGCAGGGCGTCTATGTGGACTGCTTGGCCAATCCGAGCTCAACCGCATACAACCTTCCCTTCATCATCCAGCTCGACAGGGCAGTGAACATTGACCGTCTCAAAAACGCACTGCGAGCTGCCATTGACGCGGCCATACATGAAGATGCGCCTCAAGGCGTCTGCGAGCGGAGAGATCTTTGCGGAGCGGCACGATGAGTTTGAGCTGCAGATACGGGAGCTGGACAAGTCCACGCTCGTGCATGGATTCGAGAGTCTGGTTCATCCATTCCGGCTTACCGAGGAGCCGCTGGTTCGGGCGGCGCTGATTCGGGACGATTCCGCATGCTGGCTCTTCTTCGATGCGCATCATCTCGTGTTTGACGGCGAGTCCATGAGCGTCTTCTTCCGCGATCTGAACAAAGCCTATGTGGGCGACGCACTTGAGACAGAGGCCTTTACTGGATTTGAGGCGGCACTGGCAGAGAAAGAGCTGCGCAAGAGCCCCGCATACGGCAAGGCGAAGGAATACTTTACCAAGCTTCTTGCGGGCAGGGACACCGATTGTCTTCCCGTGAAAGACCGAAGCGATTCGGAGCCGGGGACCGGATGCCTGACCATGGACGTATCGGTTCCCCGGAAGCAGGTTGAGCAGCTGCTGCGGGAGCAAAAGATCACTGCAAACGCGTTATGGAACGCGGCCTTTGGCCTCACGCTCAGTCGGTTTGTTGCCCGCAACGACTGCGTGTACGCCACGGTGTACAACGGCCGCAACGACTCGCGACTGGCCGACTCGGTTGGCATGTTTGTCCATACGTTCCCCGTCGTGTGCGACGTGCGGGAAGGGGAGGACGGCAGGAGCTTCATTACCCGGATGGGGCGCCAGCTCACGGAGAGCATGTTGAACGACGTCTATTCGTTTGCGGAGATATCGCGCGAGCTGAATGTGACGCCGGGCGTGATGTTCGTGTATCAGTCGGATTTGGGCGAGGTTCGCTCCATTGGTGGACTGCCCGCCAATGCGACAGCCCTGCAACCGAACGCCACGAAGGAAGAGCTGGTCTTCTTTGTGTTCGACACCGAGAACGGCTACCGGATTGAGTGCGAATACGAAGTGTCGCACTACGAGGAGTGGCATGTGCGCTCCATCATGGAAGCCATGGCGGTGGCTGCAGAGGCACTTATCCATAGCCAGAAACCGGACGAGATTTCCCTCCTGTCCGCGCAGTCAAAGGGGGCCTTGGTCGCCTTCAACACCACCGAGAAGCCGGTGGAGCAGACGGACATCGCGACGCTCTTCCGTCGCGCGGCCAACACGCATCCAGGCCGTATCGCTGTGATGTTTGGAGACGTGCGCCTCACGTACCGCGAGCTGGACGAGCTCTCGGATTGGATCGCCGTGTACATCCAGAAGCTGGGCATTGGCAGGGAAGAGACCATTTCCATTCTCATTCCCCGAAGTGAATACATGGCTATAACGGCGTTGGGCGTTTTGAAGTCCGGTGCGGCATACCAGCCGCTGGATCCCAGCTATCCACCCGAGCACCTGAGGTTTATGGTGGAAGGCGCACACGCCAAGCTGTTGATTGCAGACGCTGACCTCATGCACCTGCTGCCGGAGTACGATGGGCCGGTGCTCAAGACACAGGAGATCGGGCAGCTGCCGGAAGCCGGCTCGCCAAACGCAAGCATCAAGCCGGAGGACCTGTTTATCCTTCTGTATACGTCTGGCACTACCGGTGTGCCCAAGGGCGTTATGCTGGAGCACCGGAATCTGGTCAACTTTTGCGACTGGTACCGCACGTACTACGACCTCACGCCCAGCTCGGTGGTGGTTGCCTATGCCAGCTTTGGCTTTGATGCCTGCATGATGGATATGTGGCCTGCCCTTACCACGGGCGCCGCGGTGTGCGTTGTGCCTGAGGAGCTCCGCCTCAACCTGCCCGAGCTCAATAGGCACTTTATCGAGAAGGGCGTTACCCATGTGTTCATGACAACGCAGATGGGTCGCATGTTTGCCTCGGGAATCAAAGGCGCGGCCATCCGGCACCTGTCCGTTGGTGGAGAGAAGCTGGTGCCACTTGCGCCGCCGGAGGGGTATGTGCTCACCAATGGATACGGACCCACGGAGTGCACGATCTTCTCCACGGTTCAGCCGGTCGACCGACTCTATGGGCGTATTCCCATCGGCAAGCCGTTGTCCAACTACAAGCTGTACGTTACGGACAAGAACGGCAGCGAGCTTCCTGTTGGAGCCGTGGGTGAGCTCTGGATTGCCGGACATGGCGTTGGGTGTGGCTATTTGAATCGACCCGAGATGACCGAGAAGGCGTTTGCCAAAAACCCCTTCTGCACGGTTGAGGGATTCAACCGGGTGTACAAAACGGGTGACTTGGTCCGACGCCTTTCCGACGGACGAATAGACTTTATTGGCCGAAACGACGGCCAAGTTAAGGTCCGTGGCTTCCGCATTGAGCTGTCTGAGGTGGAAGGCGTCATTCGTGAGTACTCGGGCATCAAAGACGTGACGGTGCAGGCCTTCGACAGCGAAGCCGACGGTAAGTACATTGCGGCACATGTCGTTGCAGACGAGCCGGTGGACTTCAATGCCGTGAGCTCGTATATCCTGAGCAAGAAGCCCCCATACATGGTGCCCGCAGCCTGGATGCAGTTGGACGCGATTCCCCTCAACCAAAACCAGAAGGTCAACCGCAAGGCACTGCCGGTGCCCGCGCCGACGGATGAGTCTCACGAATACGTGGCACCGGACACGCCGGTGGAAACGGAGCTGTGCAACAAGTTTGCGGAGATTCTGGGCTTGGAGCGGGTCGGTGCCACAGACAGCTTCTTCGACTTGGGAGGAAGCTCCATCTCTGCGGCAGAAATCGTGATGTTCGCCATGAATCGGGGCTATTCCATCGTCTACAAGGACGTTTTCAACCATCCCACGGCAAGAGAGCTGGCCAAGGTGATCGCCGGGGTGGAAGACGGGAAGCAATCCGCCGATGTTAGCGACTTTGACTACACGGCCATCCATGATTTGATTTCCATGAACACCATGGAGCTTGTGGACGAGATTTCCTCTACGACCCTTGGCAACGTGATACTTGCCGGTGCGACAGGCTTCTTGGGCATTCACGTGCTCAAGGCCTTCCTCAACAACACGGACGGCACGGTTACCTGCCTCATACGCCGCAGCGGCTTCGACTCGGTCGAGATGCGGCTCAAGACGATGCTCATGTACTACTTTGAAGAGCCTATGGAAGAGCTGTTTGGACGCAGGATCTTTTGCGTGGAAGGCGACATCACCGATCCGGACAGCCTTAGGTCTCTGGACAATACCGACGCCAGCGCAGTTATTAACTGCGCGGCCAGCGTGAAGCACTTCGTGAAGGACGATTTGCTGGACCGCATCAACTACCACGGTGTGGAGAACCTCATTGAGGTGCGCCTGCGCAACAACATGCGGCTGGTCCAGATTTCCACGCTCTCGGTGGGTGGGTTCATTGAGCCAGAGAACAACAGGCTTCTTAAAGAGGACATGCTGTTCTTTAATCAGAACGTTGACAACGACTACGTTCGTACGAAGTTCCTGGCAGAGCGCGCGATTTTGAGCGCTCGCGTTGAGCGGGGGCTCAACGCCGTGATCCTGCGTGCGGGCAACCTCATGGGCAGGAATAGCGATGGAGAGTTCCAGATAAACTTTAGAACAAACTCATTCTGCCGGGCCTTGCGTGCGTATGTGCGCCTGGGCGTGTGTCCCATCACCGTATTGGAGCAGCCCGTTGAGTTCTCGCCCATCGATGCCGTGGCGCAAGCGGTCCTGAGGCTGGCGAGTGTGGACAGCAGATTCAGCGTGTTCAACATGTATAACAACCACACCATCACGATGGCAGATGTGATCGGTGTCGTGGTTGACTGTGGCCACCCTGTTGAGGTCATTCCGCAAAAGCAATTCCGGGAGATTCTGGCTGAGGCGGCAAAGCATGAGGAAGAGAGCGGAGACGTGCTGTCGCTTGTTGCCTACAACAACAAGTTTGGAGAGAACGTGATTCCTGTTGAGGCGGACTGCCGATTCACGACCAACGCGCTCTTCCGCTTAGACTACAGGTGGCCGATTATCGACAACCCCTATCTTGAGAAGGTCATTCGGGCGCTCGACACGCTGGACTTCTTCGCAGACCAAATATAGTCGTAGCGGTGCTTTGGATTGGGCCGATGCGACGGAAGGGAAACGCTATGGATTCAACCACAACTCGCTACGGGAATCGATGCGTGGTCTGTGGAAAGCCGTCGCGCGTCAACGTGGGGTCGTCCGCCTATTGCCTGGACTGCTACAACCGCATAACCGATTACCTGGCGGAGGTGGAGACGCCTACCAACGACAACTACAGCATACTTGCGCTCGACCCGGAGGGACATAGCGTTGAGTTTGCGGTGGAGCGCTTCTCGCTTGGTACCAATGCGATCTGGACTGCGGTTGAGCAGGTTCCGGACGACGACCCACGCAGGGAGTGGGGCTACGAGGGCAGGTCGGTGAGCGTTGGGGTGAATGCGCGGTTGATGTCGCAGGAGGAGGCGCTCGATGCGCTCATGGTAAAGGTGCAGCGCCTGGTGGGGCATGCGAGCATGCATGGCACGCGCATCACGTTCGGCGAGGTATGGAGTACGTCTGCCCGGCGCGAGGGGCAGGTCCTGTATGCGAACGAGACCGGCGTGGCACGCGTTGAGTCGGACGTGAACGGACGGAAATCGTTTGTGGTGGATGGACAGCGCTTCTCTCCTGAGCAGTTCGCGGACCTCGTGAGTTGCTTTGAGGGGTTTGACCTCTACTGGCAGGTGCGCGATGCGAGTGACGAGCCGCCGGAGTGGCTGTAACGACGGCGTGTTGCAGGAGGTTAGGTATGGAGTTGCGCAAACTACCGTATGAGCTCACCGTATGCAAGTTGGAGAGCACGAGCGCCATTAGCTTGGACGGCGGCTTTCTTTTCGTGGGCAAGACGGACGACGAGATCTCTCTCGTGTGCGAGACAAGGGAGGTCCCCGACGCCACGGTTGCGCGGGAAGACGGTTGGAGAGGCTTTGTGGTGTGCGGGACGCTCGACTTCTCCCTTATCGGCATCTTGTCTGGCATCTCCACGGCGCTGGCGGAGAACGGCATTGGCATCTTTGCCGTCTCGACGTACAACACCGACTACATACTGGTGAAGGCCGAGGACTATGGGAAGGCAGCGGCAGCGCTCGCAAACGCAGGCTACTCGGTGACTGAATAGCGGCAAAACGGTGGGGGCTTTTTTGCATAATAACTCCCACCGGCTTTAGGGGACATGCAAGGTATAAACCACTTAGCTGGGGTTTTACGGAGAACTGCTCAAACCCCGTACCCTTTATTCAACAAAAAACCGGTACCCATTTTGAGGCTGAGGGCTGAGGATTGAGAGCGAAGAGTCGGTTTTGTTACCGAGGAGCTCCAAGGGAGTGGCTCGCACCGATAAGGTTCACGGTTTGTATGACCTTGGGTGTACCATACGAGAAGCGCGAGAGCCTTGAGTAGCGGCTTACGTGTGCGGCCACAGGGAGGCAATGGGAATGGAAGAGACTTGCTCGGCACGGGACTTCTTTGACGATGAGGAGTACGCGTTCCTTGAGAAGACCGCACGTGCGCCGGAAGGCAGCTGGGCATACGGCTCTGATATGCAAGGCATCACCTCCCAGATGGCTGCGCACGTTTTGGCCGGGGAGATGACCGAGATCGAGCTCGTGCTCGAGCGAGACGAGGCAACGACCAGCCAGTGCTGTGCGGTGGAGGAGTTTAGGCGACTCGTCTTGCTTGGCCTCGCTTATGGCGTGGAGGTAGAGGATGCGCCCTGTGCGAACTACCTCGGCGCCCTGTACTACATGGGCGAGCTCGTGCCCCAAGACTACCGGCGGGCAAAGGAGCTCTATGCTCTTGCCGACTCCAAGGGACTGGCAAAGGCCATAGAGGGACAGGAGCGCATGCGAGCGGTATTGCAGAGCCCGGAGGGATATCAGTACTTGGAATAGGTCAGCCCAGATGCGCGCGCAGGAAGGCGTCCACGATGCTCAGCGCCTCAGGCGTCCAGAACTCGGGACCACCGTGGTCGGCACCGCGCAGTAGGTATAGGTGCGATTCGTGGCTCGTCGCAAGCAGATGCTGGTGAAGCAGCACGCTGCAGCGTGCGTTGACCGTGCGGTCCTTCGTGCCGTGGAGCGTGAGTACCGGGGCGATGGCTGTGGATTCGTCGATGTTGCAGCGCACGGTAAGCCGCTCGCGTGCTTCGCGGTCCCGGTTGAGGTCGATGCCTCCCATTACCATGCCTTCGGGAGAGTCGGGCATGTTGTGGTTCGTGGTTGTTGGGTTGGAGTCGGCGAAGGAGAGGTCGGTCGAGCCGTAGTAATTGACGATGGCGCGGACTTCCGCTGACACACCCGGGAACAGGTTGTACGCGGTGTCGTCGTCGTGCAGAATGCCGGCGTAGGTTGCGGTGTGACCGCCCGAGGAGTCGCCCATGATGGCGACGCGAGTGGGGTCGACGGCATACTCTGAGGCGTGCGTGCGCATAAAGCGCACGGCGTTGCGTGCATCGCGCACCGTGTCGGGGAACACGCCCACCCCACTCTCACGGTATTGAACGATCGCAACCACATAGCCCATGTCTGTGAGTCGGGCGATGCAGGGCAGGTTGGCGTAGACGTCTTGTGTCATCCAGGCGGAACCTTGTACATACACCACGCAGGGATATGTGCACGTTGCGGCATTGCCATCCCGCGGAGCCTTGGCGTTGCGAGAGTTGGGGATGAGAATCTGCAGCACTCGTGGTATGCCGCCCACGCACTGGTATTCCACGTTTGGAATGTAGCGCGCCCCGCGCTCATCACCCGTGGTGTTGAGCCACGTAGCCCCCTCCACCTCGTCGGTAAACTCAGGAAACTCCTCGTACTCCCATGCCTTTACTTCCATTGATTGCTCCTTTGATTGTGGCCACTCTCATAATAGCAGCGAACGATGAGGTGGTGGTTCGTGATACCATACAAACTGTAAGAGAGCTGAATCGTTGAACGCGTAATCGAATCACAGCAGCTCGCACGAACAGGGGAAGGAGTAGGCATGGCATCGAAGAGAAGGACAAGCAGACGCGTGTTTGTGGCTGCGATAGTTATGGCGTTGTGCTTCGCGACGGCATTTGCTCCGCGACTGGCGTTTGCGCGATCCATACGCAAACTGGATGACCTAAAGGGCACCGTGACGCTGCACCTTGGAGACAAAGATAAGACCAGAATGATAAATTCGGTGGTGTACTCACTCGAGGGGAAGAAGATTACGTCGGTTACGTCGTCAAACAAGAAGGTTGCCTATATTTCTGGCGGCAAGAACGTCTTTGGAAGCGTTGGCCTCGTGGCGAGGAAGCCGGGAACTGCCACAATTCGATATACCTACAAGGGCGTGAGGCATACGGTAAAGGTTGTCGTTAAGGCGTACGAGAACCCCATGAAGAAGTTCACGATAGGCGGCAAGAACGTCACGAGCATCTACAAAAATGGCGGGACGGCTATTTCGAGCACCTACAAGAAGTATCGCGGCAAGCGGATAAAGATCACCCCAAAGAAGGGGTGGAAGGTAAAAGACATGGTGGTCCGTATGGACGGCAATGAGACGCGTTTGAAGAATGGTGGCAAGTTGCCTAAGAAGAACAGCGATATATATTTACTGGAGTTTGAGCTCGTGAACCCAAAGACGCAGGATTGCATGGTGTTTTGGATGTATATGTGACCTCGGATCGCATGTTCAAGCGTTGCGTGATGCGGCGGAGACCCTGCTGAGCGGGGGCTCCGCCGCTCTTGTGCGTCTTGCATTGCCGCTCGGATTTTTCCAAAAAAGTTTGGGACACATGGGGACGAGGCTCGTATTCCTACCTGAGCAGGGAATGAGAAGACAAGGCCACGCACGTGGTTTGGAATTGGGGGGATTAACTGCAGATTAAGTGAGTAATTATCAACCAGTTTGCCGGATATATGAATAAGCGTAGAATACTAAATTACATGTAACTCCAAAAGGGAGTTTAGTTTGCGAAGGAGTAAGAATATGAAGGTATGCAAGAATCCCATCATCGTTGCTGGTCTCGCTGGCATTCTCGCACTCGGCGCCGTGGGCTGCTCGTTCAGCTCCGAGTCCAAGTCCACCGTGGAGACCTCGGTTTCTGATGGCAACACGACCACGACCACCAAGACCGAGACCACCACTTCCTCGGAGAACGGCACCAAGACCGAGACCAACCAGACGACCACCAGCAACGCAGAGAACACGGCGACCTATACAAACGAGCACTTTGGCGTCGGCTTCACGACTCCCGAGGGCTTTAAGGTCGAGACGGTTGACTCCGACAACGAGTACGAGCAAGTCGATTTCTACGCATACAGCGAAGAGCCTTCTGAGGTGAAGTTCGTCATCGAGAGCAACCCGAAGCGCGTTGAGGGCGTAACCGACGAGATCACTTGGGCAAAGGCATATGCCGAATCATATGCTGCAAACATGAAGGAGATTGGCGAGACGAATATCGAGCCGTCTGATGTCGTTGAAGGCAAGATTGGCAACTTGGTATGCCACGCCGTACACTTTGACAGCGTTGACAAGGACGGCAAGGAAATCCATCGCGACCTTTATTTCGTAATGGATGAGGACGGCGATGCCATGAACATCCTGCTTCGTGCGAACAAAGAGGAAACCCTTCAGCTCCTGCGTCAGAGCGTGATGAGCGTGAATAAGTAACAGATCCAGCTAACGCAGGGATCGAGCGGGCGCCGACGTGAGTCGGCGTCCGTTTTGCATTTTTGAGGGCATTCGGTATGCTTTACCGGTATGCTCGCGTGGGGTGCGGGCACGAAAGGTGAGGAGAGCACATGAACGAGTTTGAGTTCAAGCGCAACGAACTGCTTGCGCAAAAGGTGATTAAGGGTCTCAAGTCACGCAACATGGAGGGCTACTATGCGGCGAGTCGCGAGGAGGCGCTTTCTGTAGCGCTCGGGCTCATCGAAGCCGGCTCCACGGTGACGATGGGCGGGGGAGAGAGTGTGCATGCCATTGGGCTGCCTACGGCACTCAAGGAGTCCCCGGACTACGAGTTTATCGACCGCGATGCATACGAGGACAAGCGTGCTGCCATGCTGGCCGCCTACGACGCCGATGTGTTTTTGTCCAGTGCAAATGCCATCACTGAGGACGGCATTATGGTGAACATCGACGGCAATGCGAATCGTGTGTCTGCCATCGCCCAGGGACCAAAGAAGGTCGTGTTCATCGTAGGCATGAACAAGGTGTGCGACGATCTGGACGGCGCCATGAAGCGCGCCCGCAACGTTGCCGCGCCCATAAACACGCAGCGCTTTGGCCTCAACACCCCTTGCTCGAAGACGGGGTCGTGCATGGATTGCAAGTCGCCGGACACCATTTGCTGCCAGTTCCTCATCACGCGCTATTCGCGCCATGCCGGTCGCATCCATGTGGTGCTCGTGAACGATCATCTGGGGTTCTAACCATCTTGGCTTTAGCCGGGAATTGGGGGCACACCTCTTTAGGGGAAGTCCGTTACGAATGGACACGACGAGGTTCTACCCCCATTTCCCGTTCTTGTCGCGTGCTACTTGTTGCCCATAAGCTCGGAGATAGCCTTGGCGGTTTGCTCCTGTTGCGCCTCGTGGCTTATGGTTGCCGTGCCGTCTCCCGTTTGCTCGCCGTAGTTCCCAAAGTATGCGTGATTACCGCCTTTAATGATGAGCGTCCGCGCGCCGGGGGGCAGGTCGTTGCGGGCCGCTTCCAGCTTGTCGT
The DNA here is from genome assembly GCA_017513965.1 of Atopobiaceae bacterium. GTDB lineage: Bacteria > Actinomycetota > Coriobacteriia > Coriobacteriales > Atopobiaceae > RUG440. The sequence goes on along the minus strand of JAFWMI010000287.1, from coordinate 8,462 downwards.
GATTGACCACCTGGTCGTTCTCTCCAACAATGGTGAGGACGTCTCCCTGGTAGTTCGAGAGGTCGCAGGCAGGATACGAGGCGAGCAATACCAACGCATCCACCTCGCCGGCATGCTCGTTGGTAAAGCTTGAGGCTGCCACGCCGCCCAAGGAATGACCGCACATGATCCAGCACTCAATCTCTGGAAACGCTGCCATGGGCTGCTGTGCCGCGCCAACGTTGAGCAGGGCGAAGTTAAAGGGAGGATGCACCAGCACGCACAGGATGCCTTGCTCCGCGCAGGTGTGCAACAAGGGCGCATACGCCTCCGCCTCAACCTTCGCTCCGGGGTAGAACACCATCCCGATCGTAGGACTAGACGGGACGAAGGCCAGGCTTCCGTCCTCAAGCTCCACCAGCGAGATGTCGCCTTGTACGGATTGGGAGAGCGCGGCGCGTGCGGTGTCGTCCGCATGGGAATAGTCGCTCACATACCACGCAAACGCACCGGCCACCACAGCGAGCAATACGAGCAGCGCAATGCCCATGCGCTTGAGCCACCGTCTTGATTTTTGGGCCATCTCCGCCTCTTTTCCTCGGATGCTCAGAATAATAATGCAACCTGCCGGAGGCGGAGGAATACCCTTCTTTTCCACTTACGTTTACAGGCCATTTGCCCAAGGAGGTTTGGTATGAGCGAAATACGTTAGTACAATGAATATACGTATATCGTTCTAACCAATCGCTATCCGAGGAGGGCACCATGAGAATCGCAATGGCTAACGATCACGCGGGAACCGCTCTAAAGAACGAGATCAAGGAGTGGCTCGAGTCCCAAGGCCATGAGGTGGAGGACTTTGGCACGTACGATACCGAGGGATGCGACCTTTCCGACTTTGTGTATCCAGCGGCCATGGCCGTCGCAAAGGGCGAGTGCGAGCGCGGCATCTTCGTGGACGGCGTTGGTTATGGTAGCGCCATGATCGCAAACAAGCTGCAAGGCATATTCGCCTGCGTGTGCCAGGATCCCGTGTGTGCTGAGCTCTCCCGCCAGCACAACGACGCCAACGTGCTTTGCCTGGGCGGAAAGATCATAGGTCCCGTGCTCGCGATGGCAATTGTGAAGACGTGGATGGAAACCGACGCCTTTATGGAAGAGAAGTACACGCGGCGTCGCGACAAGGTAGCCAACATCGACCGTGACCACACTGTTCCCGTGGCATAGAAGTAACAAATCAACACGTATTGTTAATGATATGCTCAGGCGACTCGGGTGACGTGTTGGGGTGCGTGAGGCTGTAAAAGGTGGTGGCATATGCTTCGCTGGAAAGGACTCATGAAGGACTCGGATTCTGGAGTACGCTTTGGATCCCTGTTGCTGCTTGCGTTACTAAGCGTAAGCATGGTCGCCACCCAAACGGCATACCTCACGGTGGGAAACATCCATGTTATAGCCGTGTTGGCGCCCATCGTCGCATCCTCGCTTATGCTTGGAACCTCACGGGTACGGCAATTGGCGCCTTGGCAGGCTTGGCAGAGCTCATCCATGCCACAATGCTGCCCTTGGATCTTTACGAGGCCTATTTTCGCGTTCCGTGGAATTCGGTGCTGCTCATGGCGCTCGTGGGTTTCAACTACGCGATAATTGTCCAAAGCGTGGATGAGCGCTATCCCTACGGAAGTAAAAAGCGCGCACCCTTTTTAGTGGGCGCGTGCTTTATTGTGTCGTTCCTCTTCTCCGTTTGTTTTTTTGGGAAGCTCGTACGTTATCAACACGATTCTTGTGACAGAGGTGCCCGACGAGATTATTGACTTGCTCGCGAACTCACAGGAGTTCTTGGGGCAGGTATTGATTGACTTCGTGCTCATGAGCTTGCTTACGCTCATATCCGATCGAAGAAATCAGATGCGGATGGCAACCGAGAAGACCAGCACCCTGCGTCAAACATTCCAAGGGTGGCTGCTTGTGGTAATCGTGATGGGTTATCTGGTGATTGCCTCCCTCACATATACGTTTCTCTCGATCGTTGCCAGGGGTACTGCCGAGCTCGACATGCAAACCGAGATCGAGTACATAGAGAACCAGCTTACAGAGCGGGAGAACATCATTAGCTCGGTAAGAAAGCGCACTGGCATGTCTGCCGAAGCAGCTGAGGGGATACACGCCACAACCATTGCGGGCGTAACGAGCAAGCTGTCGCTTGGAGACGGTGCGGTTGCTGCGGTGGCTGACAACGACGTCATTGTCTCTTCGAACGTAAGGGACTGGCTGGGAAAGAGCTTTAGGGATGTGGTAGGAGGAGGTCTTAACGGCGGATTCACTGACAGCCTCTACCAAAACACGCGATCTATGGGTGGTTTGGACTTGGCTCGGTATCGCAGCAGCACACTTCGGCTCGAACCCGGAGACGAACTGTTACTCTATACGGATGGGGCAACCGAGGCATGCGACCCGAATGATGTGCTCTATGGCGAAGAACAACTGGAAAGGTATTTGAACCAACATCTTATGGATCATCCACGTCAAGTTATACAGGGGGTGCGGACAAGCTTGGCTAGATGGGCAGACGGTGCAGAGCAGTCGGACGATATCACGATGCTCGCGCTTGAGTACGGCGCAGCACCCGAGGTGACCGACAGCATTACGGTTGCGGCGGAGACGGAGAACCTCGAGCGAGCCCGTGCGTTCCTGCACGCAGAGCTTGGGCAACGGCTGTGTCCCATATCCACGCAAAACCAAATTGACGTTGCCTTTGAGGAGCTGTTTGTTAACGTATGCTATTACGCATATTCGCAGATGGGTGGAAAGGGCGACGTGTGCATCTCCTATACGTATCGCACTAATCCCAGCACCTTTACTGTTGAGATTAAGGACTGGGGCGTGCCATTTGATCCCACGGCAAAGGCCAACCCCACGCTTAAGACCGATTATATGAGTGCCAAGCCGGGAGGACTGGGCATCTTTATGGCAAAGAAATCCGTGGATGATATGTCGTACGTTCGCGACGGGGAAGCGAACGTGGTAGCATTCACAAAGACTTGGTAAGGACGAAGGGATAGCTCATGCTTGGTATTCGAACAGAACGCGACGGCGCCGAACTCAGGATGTATCTTTCGGGAAGGCTCGACACGGGAACGGCTCCAGAGCTCGAGAGCTCATTGAGGGAATCCCTTGATGGCGTGGATGAGCTGGTCTTGGACCTCAAGGAGCTCGTCTATGTGTCCAGCGCTGGGTTGCGCGTGCTGCTGAGTGCGCAAAAGGTGATGGGTCCGCGTGGTGGCATGGTCGTGTGCAACGTAAACAACGATGTGCAGGACGTCTTTGACATGACGGGATTCTCGGACTTCCTTACCATCGTATAGCGTCGTTAGACAGAGCGAATAGGTTTAGGGGAGCGCACCTCGTACGAGTCGAAAGGTGTGCTCCCCGTGCATTGTCTTCCGCCGGGCCGACCCCGGCGGCAATTGTTTAGTTGGTGGCGCTCGTACCGTTTGTGCTGGCTGTGCCGTTTGTGCTGGCTGTGCCGTTTGTGCTGGCTGTGCTGTTTGTGCTGGTTGTGGGAACCTCGCCAAGATACTCTTCCAGCACCTGACCGGATTCATAGATCTGCGTTGCCGCATCGACGCCCACGTACCTAAAGTGCCAGTTCTCGTTCTTCGTGCCGGTTACGTCTTCCTTGCCGGCGGGATACCGCTGGATGAAGCCGTACTTGTGACCGTTCTCACGCAGCCAGGTTTGTATGGGGCCGTTGTATTCCTCGTCGAAGTTGATGGAGCATATGTCGGCGGCAAGACCCAGCTCGTGCTCGGAGGTGCCGGGAACCGCAACGCTCTCGCCAGTGAGCTGGGTGGCCTCTTCTTCCGAATAGCCCTGGGCCAGGTACTGCTCATAGAACTCGTCCCAGATCGCCTGCTGCTCCTCGTGCGAGCGATAAGCCTGGTTCACGAAGACGTCGTCGAACCCGGCTGCCCTGCAGTCGGCAATCATCTGCGTAAACTGATCGGCGATGCGCGCGTCCACGTATTTGCCATCGTCGACCTCGGCGAGCTCCACCTCCCAGTCGTCGGGCAGTGGATGGGTCTTGTTGACGAGCGTGAGCTCCCAGGAACTCGCGTTGACCGGGGTGGTGGATCCGCCCTGCTTTGTGGCGTTTTGCTCGGTCGTTTGGTTTTGCGTTTGGTTGGCCGGCTGGGTTTGCGCAGAAGTGGTGTTGGCAGCTTGCGATTCGTCGCGTTTGCCGTTGCATTGCGTGAGGAAAAGGACGACTCCCACAATGATGGCCGCCAGCAGTGCCACGAGCGCGACGATGAGCCCAACGGGCATGCCTCGCTGAGGCCGCTGGTTGACGGGCCGAGCGTGCTGCGGACGTTGGCGCGAGGGCTGGCTCGTGCGTTGGCGTTGGGGTGCCGCGCCAGCCTGCCGCGCGTTGGGTCGAGCGTTTCGTTGTCGGTTTCTGCTTTGTTGAGCCATGGTTGATGCGCTCCTCTCGTGTATTGAACGCTTGTATTTCTACCAAACAACGGGCCGATGTGATGAAACTACATGGTAATCATGGAAAGATGAGGCATGGTTGGCGCATTGTGGCTGATTGAAGTTTTGTGACAGGGGAAGTATAAGTCGTGCCGAGTGGTTACTATAGTACGGTATGTCCGCTTGAGTTAGGAGAGAGAATGGCTGAGTACAAAAGCGACATCCAGATTGCGCAAGAGGCGACCATGCTTCCCATCTCTGAGGTTGCCGCGAAGATTGGCCTCTCGGAGGACCAGCTTGAGCACTATGGAAAGTACAAGGCAAAAGTGGACATTAACTCCATGGCGAATATGCCAAGCCGTGCGAAGCTCATATTGGTTACGGCGATCAACCCCACGCCGGCGGGTGAGGGAAAGACGACGACGTCGGTTGGATTGGCGGATGCCCTCAACCTAACTGGCAGGAGCACCATGCTCTGTTTGCGCGAGCCTTCGCTTGGTCCCGTATTCGGCATTAAGGGCGGTGCGGCCGGTGGCGGTTACGCGCAGGTGGTGCCAATGGAAGACATCAACCTGCATTTTACGGGAGACTTCCACGCTATTGGCGCCGCAAACAACCTCATTGCCGCCATGTTGGACAACCACATAAAGTGGGACAACAAGTTGGGCATAGACCCGCGCCGCGTCGTTTGGCATCGCTGTGTGGACATGAACGACCGGCAGTTGCGCAGCGTGGTTGACGGTATGGGCGGGGTGCCAGATGGCATGCCGCGCGAGGACAGCTTCGACATTACCGTCGCCTCCGAGGTCATGGCTGCCTTTTGCCTGGCTACCGGCCTTGCCGACCTCAAAGAGAGGCTGGGCCGCATGGTGGTGGCGTACACGTACGGCCGGCAGCCCGTTACCGTGCACGACCTCAAGGCCGAGGGCGCGTGTGCGGCGCTGCTCAAGGATGCGATAAAGCCCAACCTAGTCCAAACGCTCGAGAACAATCCCGCATTCGTGCATGGTGGGCCGTTCGCAAACATTGCACACGGTTGCAATTCCGTTATGGCCACGACCACGGCAATGAAGATGGCAGACTACGTGGTAACCGAGGCGGGATTTGGCGCCGACCTAGGAGCAGAGAAGTTCCTGGACATCAAGTGTCGCGCGACGGGCTTGGTGCCTTCCGCTGTCGTGGTCGTGGCAACCGTGCGCGCGCTCAAGCACAACGGTGGCGTGTCGCGCGCAGAGCTTGCCAACGAGAATCTTGAGGCGCTTGAGGCCGGTCTGCCCAACCTTCTGCAGCATGTCTCCAACATCAAGGACGTGTATGGCCTGCCATGCGTGGTGGCCATAAACGCGTTCCCCACCGACACCAAGGCAGAGCTCGAGCTCGTGCAGGCAAAGTGTCGTGAGTTAGGCGTTAACGTGGCGCTGAGCGAGGTGTGGGCAAAGGGCGGCGAAGGCGGACGAGCGTTGGCCGACGAAGTCGTTCGCCTGTGCGATGAGCCCAGCAGCTTCCGATTTGCCTACGACGCAAACGATGGGATAGAGAAGAAGCTCAACGACCTCGCCACGGCAGTCTATCATGCAGACGGCGTAGATTTGGTGGGCCCAGCTCGCAACCAACTCAAGCAGCTGGAGGAACTGGGATTTGGCAAGCTGCCCATCTGCATGGCGAAGACGCAGTACTCCTTTACCGACGACCAAACAAAGCTCGGTGCGCCCAGGGGGTTCCGCATTACCGTGCGCAACCTCAAGGTGAGCGCGGGGGCAGGGTTTATTGTTGCGTTGACCGGAGACATAATGACCATGCCTGGGCTCCCTCGCGTACCGGCTGCCGAGAGAATCGACGTTATGGAAGACGGACGCATTGTGGGACTCTTCTAGAGCGCGCCGTTTGTTGTGTTGGCGCTAAGAAAGGATGAGTGTGGAAGAAATACTCGCGAATCGTTCCTTTGAGGACTTTGTTGCCGTATTGGCGGCCAAGGAACCCGTGCCGGGCGGCGGCGGTGCCGCTGCGCTGGCAGGCGCACTCGGCGTGGCGCTCTGCTCGATGGTTGGGAACTATACCTCGGGGAAGAAAACGTATGCGGCCGTAGAGGAAGATGTGCAACGCATGTTGGGCGAGGCAGAGAACGTCCGCAAACGCCTGGTGCAGCTGGTGCAGGAGGACGCGGCTGCGTTTTTGCCTCTCTCGAAGGCGTATGCCATTCCTCGCGATAACCCCGAGCGTGCGGTGATACTTGAGGAAGCCACTAAGCTCGCGTGTGCGGCGCCCATGCAGATGATGCGAGAGATCTGCCACGCCATTGAGCTCCTTGAGGAGATGGGCCAGAAGGGCTCCAAAATGCTCGCTTCCGACGTGGGTTGCGGGGCGTTTTTGTGCAGGGCAGCGCTTGAGGCGGCGTCTCTCAACGTGTTCGTGAACACCAGGACGCTGAAGGACCGTTCGTACGCAGAGCTCATGGAACAAGAGGTGGATCACATGCTGAACGTGTTTGTGCCCCGCGCCGAGGCATGCGCGAAGCTCGTGATGGACGGCATTCGCGGTCGTTAACCGTTAGCATTTGGGTTGCTGCGTGTCGCTACCGCAAGGAGATGATGGATTATGGCTCAACAATTGCTCGGGTTACCGGTTGCAAAGGCGCTCACCGAGCGGGTTGCGTCACGTGTAAAGGCGTTGGCCGACCAAGGCGTGGTGCCTACGCTGGCGATTGTGCGGGTGGGCGAGCGCGAGGACGACCTCGCCTATGAGCGGGGTGCGATGAAGCGTTGTGACGCCGCGGGCATTGCGGTACGCTCGTTCGTGCTTCCCAGTACCTGCGGCGATGCCGAGCTCCTGGATGTTATTGGCCGCATAAACGAGGATGCGGGCATTCATGGTTGCCTGTTGTTTCGTCCGCTGCCGCGCTCGTTGGACGAGCAGGCGGCTTGCGCCGCGCTTGACCCGGCGAAGGACGTGGACTGCATGACGGAATCCTCGCTCTTTGGCGTGATGGCAAACAAGGCAGTGGGCTTTCCCCCGTGTACGGCGGAGGCGTGCGTCGCGTTATTGGATTACTACGGGATTGAGCTCGACGGCGCGAGCGTTGCCGTGGTGGGCCGTTCTCTGGTGATAGGCAAGCCCGTGTCGCTGATGCTTCAGGCACGCAATGCTACGGTGACCATGTGCCACACGCACACCAAGGACTTGGATAAGGTGTGCCGTGCGGCAGATGTGCTCGTGGTTGCGGCTGGCCATCCGCGCACGATAGGCGCAGGTGCAGTGCGTGACGGCCAGGTGGTGGTTGATGTGGGCATCAACTGGGACGAGCAGGCCGGGAAGCTGTGCGGTGACGTTGCCTACGATGAGGTGGAGCCTATCGTGGCTGGCATTACGCCCGTTCCTCGAGGCGTGGGGAGCGTTACCACGAGCGTGCTCGCAAAGCATGTGGTGGATGCTGCAGAACGGCAGCTGGACGAGGGGGCGTTGCGATGACCGAGCGACTTGCCTATGGACCGCTCGACAAGGAGCGGGTAGAAGCCGCGGTGCGTGAGCTGCTCTTGGCCATTGGGGAGGATCCCGATAGAGAGGGATTGCTGGGCACGCCCGATCGTATTGCCCGCGCATGCGAGGAGATATTCGGGGGAATGCAGGAGGACCCTTCCAAGCATCTGCTGCGCCAGTTTCATGAGCCGGGCAACGAGGACATGGTGATTGTTAAGGACATCCCCTTTGCTTCCATGTGCGAGCATCACCTCTTGCCATTTACCGGTAAGGCACATGTGTGCTATTTGCCCAAGGACGGACGTATAACGGGTCTCTCGAAGATTGCCCGCTGTGTGGATGGGTATGCGCGGAGGCCGCAGCTGCAAGAACGTCTTACTCAGCAGATTGCCGACGCGCTCAACACTCGACTTGAGCCGCATGGCGTCTTGGTGGTGCTGCAAGCCGAGCACACCTGCATGAACATGCGCGGCATTCGTGCCGCAGGGTCGCTCACGGTAACGTCTGCCGTGCGCGGATGGTTCGCTACCGACCTC
>JAFWMI010000286.1 GCA_017513965.1 Atopobiaceae bacterium | reverse complement strand
CCAATGGTTGTATTCTTTCAGCGTCTTCTCGTCGAGCTCTAGCTGCATATTCTCGGGATAGATGGTGAGACAATCGATCTCGTATTGCGAGATGAAATAGTCGATCCAGGCATCGCGATCGGTCTTGTCCATCTTCTCGGCCGATAAAGATGCTATTTCTTGTCGCATCCTCGCATGGTGCGCCTTGAACACATCGACTGTCAGGTTTCCGGCGAAGCATTTCATGGCAACCAGCCTAATCCTCGTCCGCATTGCAGCGACGGTACACGATGGGCAGCAGGTCGTTGTCCATGATGCGCATGTAGGCGTCGGGGTTCTCGTTGAACTTCTCGTACATGTCTTGGCTGTCGGAGAGGATCGCGGCCAGTGCTTTCATCATCACGTCGCCGAAGATGGCGCGTAGGTCGCCCATGCTGTTGGTGCGGGCCTTCTGGACGAAGTCGTCGTCCTCACAGATCTTGTCGGCGCATGCCTTGATGATCTTGTCGGCCTCGGTCCACTCTGCCCCGAAAGCCTCGTTCAGGTGGTCGATGAGCACGCTCAGGCGCTCCTCTTCCTCTTCCTTGGCCACGCCGGCATTCGCGCCACCGTTGTGCAGCTCGGTACTCTCCAGCTTGATAGCCTGGGTTCCCTTGTCCTCGATGCGCAAGTACTCCAGTTCCACCTTGTCACGAAGGTCGGGAGTGCTGCCGGTATCCAAGAAGAGCTTCTTCACCAGGAAGCCCGCGTACACGAAAAGCCGGTGCAGGTCCTCGTCGCCCAGGCTGATCATCTGCGTGATGAACGAGTACGAGCGCAGGAACTTGCGCAGTAGCGCCTTGAACTCGCGCTTGGGCGTGTCGTCAAGCGCGCACCACCTGTCTACCGCAGGCTGCAGCTTGGGCTCGATCTTGCGCAGCACCGCGCTCGGGTCCGGCTCGTCGAAGTAGACGGAAGCGACAGCCTCCACCTCCGAGTATTCGTACACGTGGTAGCCGTCCAGCCGTTCCTGCAGGTTGTAGATGACATCAGGGTCGGTCGCCGCGTCGAGCTGGGTGGCCTCGTAGTAGTCCGAGAAGCTCGCCCGTATCGTGTCCCACGTGTTGGCGAAGTCCACTACGAAGGTGCGCTTTCCGGGAATGGAGCAGGTGCGGTTGAGCCGCGAGAGCGTTTGCACGGCGGCAACGCCCGTGAGCATCTTGTCAACGTACATGGCGCAGAGTTTCGGCTGGTCGAAGCCGGTCTGGAACTTGTTCGCGCACACGATGATGCGCTTCGCGTCGGTGTCGAAGAGCTCGGCCGTGCGCGTCTCGGCCACACCGTTCACCTTGGCCTCGGTGACCTCCTCGCCATCCACGTCGAGCTTGCCGGAGAAAGCGACCATGATCTCGCAGGCGTACTTCTGCTGCTTGATGTATTCCGTCATGGCCAGGTAGAGCCGATAGGCCATCGGGCGGCTCCAGGTTACGACCATCGCCTTCGAGCGGCTTTCCAGCACGCCCTCGACGTCGTTCATGAAGTGCTCCACGATGATCCGCGCCTTCTGGCCGATCATCGCGGGGTTCCAGTCCACGATGCCCATCAGGGCGCGGTTTGCCTTCATCTCCTTGTACTTGGGGTCGTCGGCGATGGTCTTCACCAGCTTGAAGTAGTTCTCGAAGCAGGTGTAGTTCTCCAGCACGTCCAGGATGAAGCCCTCGTCGATGGCTTGCTTCATGCTGTACAGGTGGAACGGCCTGGGGATGAGGATGCCGAACTCGTCCCGCTTGCACTCGTCATCGCGCGTGCCGAACACCTCTAGCGTGGCCGCCTTGGGGGTAGCAGTGAACGCAAAGAAGCTCAGGTTGGGGATGCGGCCCTGCGCCTTCATCTCCTTCGCGAGCTCGTCCTCGTCGTCCCAAGGCTCGTCAGGGTCCAGGTCGCGGTCGATCAGCGCCATCTTCATCTTGGCATTTGCCTTGCCGCTCTGCGAGCTGTGCGCCTCGTCGATGATCACGGCGAACTTGCGGCCGGAGACCTTGGTCTCGCTGCAGATGTAGGGGAACTTCTGGATGGTGCTCGTGATGATCTGAGCGCCCGCGTTTAGCGCCTCACGCAAGCCGGCGGAACCGTCCTCCTCGCGGATGCGCACCACCACGCCTCGCTTGTGCTCGACCGAGTCGATGGTTTCGGACAGCTGCGCATCGAGGTTGCGCCGGTCGGTCAGTATCACCACGGTATCGAACACGGGGCTGTTGTCGGCGTCGTGCAGCGATTGCAAGTGGTGTGCGAGCCACGCGATGGAGTTAGACTTGCCGGACCCCGCCGAGTGCTGAATCAGATAGCTATGTCCTGCGCCCTTCTCCTGCGCGTCCGCGACGAGCTTGCGCACGGCGTCGAGCTGGTGGAAGCGTGGGAAGATGACCTTCTTCATCGCGTGCGTGTCAGGGTCGTACTCCACGCGCACGAAGCGCTGGATGATGTCGAGCAGGCTGTCGGGAGCCAGGATCTCACGGTACAGGTACTCGGTGCGATAGCCGTTCGGGTTGGGCGGGTTGCCAGCGCCGTTCTTCCCGTTGCCCCTGTTGAACGGTAGGAAGAACGATTTCCCGTTCGCGAGCCAGGTGCACATCTCCACGGTTTCGGAATCCAGCGCGAAGTGAACGATGGCGCGGCGGTTCGCCTTGAACAGCAGCTCCTTGGGGCTGCGGTCGGTCTTGTACTGCTTCACGGCGTGGTCGGTGCGCTGGCCAGAGAGGTTGTTCTTCAGCTCCATGGTCACCACGGGGATGCCGTTCAGGAAGAGCACCACGTCGACCGAGTTGTTCGCGTCATCGGCCATCGTCCCATAGCGCAACTGCCGCACCAACTCGAAGCGGTTGGCCCTGTACCGCGCAATCGCGTCGGGGTTCTTACCCGTGGCTGGCTTGAAGAAGCAGAGCTTGAACTGCGCCCCGGGAGCCATGCGGATGCCGTGGCGAAGCACGTTCAGCAGGCCGCCGCGCTCATCGTGGGGCTCCAGCTCGTCGCAGAGCCGCTTGAGGAAGCGCTCCTGAGTCTTGGAGCCGTACAGCCCCTCGATCTTGGCCCATTCCTCGGGCTGCGTCTCCTTGACGAACGCGACGAGGGAGCCGACCTTAAACGCAAGCTTGCGGTCGTAGTCGGCCTGGGCTTCCGCATTGCTTCCGAACACGCGCCAACCGGCCTCGTGCATGAGCGCCTCGACGTCGTCCTCGAAGTTCCTCTCGGTCGTCTTGCCGAGCTTCTTGAACTCGTAGAGCTTTTCGCCCTCGACCATGACGTCGCCGTCCTCGAGCGCGTTAACGATGCTGGAATCGATGGGCTCCCCGACCATCTACCTCACCCCCGGGACCTTGAACTTGCCGGTGACGGCTTCGGATATGAGTGACTTGCGGTACTCGCGCAGTTTGTCGGCCATGGACTGCTTCGCCTCTATAAGCGAGTCGATTTCGACGGTCATGTTATCAAGGTAAGAAACGATGTCCTTCTGAACTGTTTCAGGCGGAATCAGCACAGTTATCCCACCGAGCAACTGTTGGCTCATTGAAGCCCGGGTCACAAGAACCATTTCCTTGGTTATATATGGCCGGTATAAGTCTGACCTGAAGTAGTATGCCGCATACTCAGGAAGTAAACTCCACTTACTATTCGGACGAAACCTAATTAAAAATCCCGCAAAACAGCAGTTCGCAATATCCTCCAACGCCCCGGAAGCGATACCGACCTCTTCAATAGTTTCAGAAGTACGCGTAAACAAAATATCGCCACGCATGATACTGTAGCGTTCGCGTTCTTCCTCGGTGCTCTCAATAAGCCCGAACAGCTCTGGTTTACCCAGCTCATCACGGTAAGCATTCCCGTATGACACGAAAGGATATCCTGATCCGAAATACTCGCCACCCTTAGATATTCCATTTTGCGTGGTTCCGCAAAAACGCAGCTTGCTCGTTCTCCATCCTTCGGGAATCTCGCCAATCCACTCTACGCCCGAGTCCTTCATGGGCGCGTCGGGGTCGAGTCCTTTGGTGACGGCCTCGGAGATGACCGCTTTGCGATACTCCCGCAGCAGCTCGGCCTCCCGCTCGCAGTCCGCGACGAGCGCGTTGATCTCATTAGTCTTGGCATCGAGGTAGTCAGCAATACGCTCTTGTTCTGTTGGGGGCGGACAT
>JAFWMI010000285.1 GCA_017513965.1 Atopobiaceae bacterium | reverse complement strand
CCGCTGTGGTTATCTCGATCGCGCCCTCGTAGCGCATAATCGTCTCCACGAACAGGGTGAAGCCGTCCTCGCTCTCGGTGCCGCCGATGATCACCGGCTCCACGCGGATCGTGAACGCCCGCGTGCTGATGCTCTTGCCGTCGTGCGTCACCATGAACTGTGCGTCCACGGCTCCCTCGGCCTCCTGCATGGCGGCCGGGTAGTACACGACGAACTGACCGAGGGACGCGTCGATCTCCGTCATCGGCTCGCACCCGCGCGTGCCGGCCATCTTGTGCCGCCAGAGGAAGTAGACCTCGGCGCCGGTCAGGTCGGCGGCCGCGCCGCCCTGCCGAACGTGCAGCTCGAGCCTCTGTCTCTGCGCGTCCACCGGTGACGTTACCAGGAAGTCCTCCAGCCGCTCGTCGGCCGAGTCCCAAATCAGCGTGTGGATCCCGTACCCGTCCAGCGTGTGGGAAGCCTTTCGTTCGGTAAGAGTGACAGGGCAGATGCTAGGGCCGCGTCACAAGCGAAGGGCTAGGCAGGAAATCCGATCGTTGCGCGGTGGCATTATGCCCGCCGCACGTCCCACGCGCGCAACGTTCGGCCCGGGCCGTCCAATGATGGCGCAAGCGCTATTACTCAGAAGTAAAAATCGGCAAGCCCGTCAGGGTCGTCTATCGCGGTTGTCACCGTCTCGCTCACCACCCGCACCAACGCCGCCAAGCTTGGGTTTGGGGAAGGACACCCCATGAGTTCGCTTGCTAGACGCTCGCGACTTCTTGCTACGAACGTGCCAAAGGGCACGTGTATTAACGCTCGAAGCGTCGATGCTGCCCATGTCGTCCTGCGGCGCGGCCACGTCGGCAGCTAGGACGCTCACCTGTGAGTAGTCCAACTTCTCGCTCTACTGCGACATGCCGCTCGTCATGCAGCTGTGGAACGTGTACCGCAGCCGCGCCATCGGCTGCTGGCTCCAGTACAACGGCGCGAGCTTCATCGTGAACGTCCACTGGGGCGACTGGCGCACGCATCGCGTGTGCTGCGACGGCGTCTCCAAGGGCTGCACCATCGCGGTCGGTACGGTCGGTGCCCTCGCTGACGCCGAGGACAGGGCCTTCTTCGCGGAGGGCCTTGCCTACGTGGTGAGGCGGCTCGCTCCGCGGACGATCGTGGTGTATGGCCCCGCCCCTGACGGGATATTCGGCAAGTACCGCGACGTCGGCATCGACATCGTCCATTTCGACGGCGAGACCTCAGTCGCGCACTCCCGCTGCAGGGAGGTGGCGTGATGGGCACTGGCAAGCATGGCGGCTTTGGCAACACGCTGGGTGCCACCTATCGCGACAGGGTCGGCGGGCCCGTGAAAGAGACCCCAAAGGACCTCGACATGGCGCTGAGCCCTGTCCACTACGCCAGCGTGGTTGCGGGAAAGTACAATATCCACCTGAGGGGATCGGGGCGGAAGACCGAGATTGTGTTCAACCCATCCCTTCCCATCGGCGTGTATGGGAGGACGAGGGCGGCGAATCCGTATGTGATCGAAATCGGCCCAGCGGCTCTTATGAGCGAGGTCGAGCTTGCCAACACGATTGCCCACGAGTTGAACCATGCACGCAGCTTCATTAGGGGAGGCCGGGCTCCTGAGCCAAGGGCCTATCGTTCGGGAAACGCATTGGCTGATTATATCAGAGGAAGGCGGTAGGACATGTGGCATGAAGATGACAGGATGATGGGGATGTACGCCTCTCTTGATGACGGTGGCAGTTCTTTTCTGGGGGTATGCCCTGCATGTGGGGAGAGCCATACCCACGTGCTCATGCACAGGCTCGAACCGTCTGACCCGCGTGGAACCGTTTGGGTGTGGTGCGACTCTTGCGGCAGCTACGTGCATTTCGGTGCGGTCATCCCGGACTGGTGGGAGAACCCCGGGTTCGTTGACGAGGGCCGCCTTGACTCGTTTGTCGACTATCCCGACAGCATCACCGCCAAGGTCGACGAATGGGCAAACGATCTTCTCGGGTAATAACATAGCGAACTAAAGCTTTCGGCTTAAAGAGTGGCTCCCATGACACGATGTCATGGGAGCCGCTCACATTTCGTCACCTTACGCTACAATGGCATTCGAATAGGGGAGCTGGCGCACGCCGGCTGAGATTGGACCCATCGCGGCCCTGACCCTCCAACCTGATCTGGGTAATGAGCATTACCCATAAAAGTAAACGAGCCGCAGGTAGAGCGGCATTTTTTATGCCCAGTCCAGACGATTCCCAAAACGGGGTCCAAAACAGTACTGACGGCTTTGGCGGCCCTGATTCCCGAGGTAGCGAATCGGCGAACGGTAGGCTAGACGACCGATGATGGGCTCCCTAGTCCTTCGACATATCTCATACGGGAATTTGTGTCCGCACCCAACAGTAACCTAGTTGCTGAGCCAGTCCCATAGGCGCTTTCAGCCTCGCGCCTGGGCCTGCCGAGTGTCGCTTGCCGCGCCGTCGGCGAGGGGATGGTCGAGCATGGAGAGACTGAGCGTGTACATAGGCAACTCGTTGCCGAGGTGCGTCTGATTACTGTCGTGACGGGCTTGGGGGCCTGTGGCCTCCCGGCCGTTTCGACCCATGCCCCATGCACCGGTTCACGGATCATCGGGCAGCGTTGCGAACGTCCGAATCGTAGCGATTCTGTGGACGAGCAACTTAGAGCAACTTACAGCAAGTTATTCGCCGTCGCCGAGAGCGGGAGAACCCCGCTTGGCCATATAACCGCCTCATCCGCGGTCGCAGGAGTCCCCGACAGGCCCCGAGCGTCCACGGCAGTCCACCTGATTGACGGAGGCGCCCATGGCCCACCACAGACACACGTACGGATTCACGGGGGAGGACGGACCCTCCCTCCGCGAGGACCGCTTCTCCCCGCAAAACGAGGCTGACTACGAGAGGCTCGCGCGCATTGCCGCAGCAGAGGCTGCAGGCATGGACCTGTTGCTCGACGTGCGCGACATCGAGCTCTATGCCCACGTCTCACGCAAGACCGTGTACCGGCTCGTGAGCAGGGGCATCCTTCCGGAGAAGCGCATCGGCAGGAACATACGCATCAGCAAGCGCGTGCTTGACGCGCTGCTCACACAGGGAATCGCAGGCTAGTGGCATGCGACCCCACTGGATCAACTGCTCTCTCGGTCAGCCCGTCACGACCGACCACGTGCGGCCAGCCACCGTAGCTCAAACACACCCGGCTGGTGACATCAAGACGGCGCTTCGGCGGCTGGTCGAATCCACCCTCGAGGTAGGAGGAGAGCAGTCATGATCGACCTCAACAACAGCATTCCCGTGAACCCACTGTTCGTGTGGACCGTCCCGGAGGAGTACTACACCATCGCCCAGACGTGCCAGATGCTCCACATCACCACACGCAGGATCAACGCCTACATGGACCGAGAAGAGGATCCCATGCCGTTCCGCCTCTTCCCCGACTCGAAAAGGGGCGCCTTCATCCACAAGGACGACCTTCGCGACTGGCTCATGCGCAACACGGTGCTGGCCCGTGATGGGAGGTCGAGGGATGGGCAGACATCGAGCCTCCAGGAGTAATGGGAAGGCGGCGGAATACGTGAAGGTCTACCGGTTCATGACCGAGGGGATGGGGCTCCAGGGGACGCTGCTGCTCGTCTACGCGCGGATCTTTGGCTTCTGCAAGGAGACGGGTGGGTCGTTCTGGGAGAGCAGGCGCGGCACTGCCGAGTTCCTGGGCATCAGCGTGCGCCAGGTCAACCGTGACGTAAAGCAGCTAGAGGCAGACGGGCTCATCGAGGCAATCGGGGAGTGGAGGCTCCCAAACGGTCGCATCTCGAAGCGCTACGAGGTGACCGAGGAGCCCGTGAGGAAGGCGCTGAAGGTCGTTGCGAGGAGGCACGACCCTTCGCTCTTCGACCCATGACACGGTGTCATGGGTGAGCAGCCCATGGGTGACATCCTGTCACCCGAGCAAGCCGGTTCGTATGACATCGTGTCCCGTCCCACCTGACACGGTGTCACCCAATAAGAAAGGAAGGATACGAAAATGGAGATAGGAAAGGAACGCGCGGGCGCGGGCGCGCGAGAGGACGGCATGGGAATGCTCACCCCCGAGGATGCGAAGGAGCTCGGGCTCGGGCCAGAGGCACCAGAGCCCTATCCCTGCCCTCATTGCGGGAAGCCCCTGGGAAGGCGTGGGATCAACGTCGGAGGGAGGATCCTCTGGGTGTCACGCGAGCCGTGCGGGTGCCCGGGCGAGCTCGAGGCTGCGAGGAAGCAGGCGGCCCTCGAGGCGGCCGAGAGCGAGGAGAAGCGCCAGGAGAGGCTGAGGAAGGCCGGGGTCGGCAAGAGGTACTTCAACGCCGCGCTGGCAGACCCCATCTGCACGGCGTTCGTCGAGTCGTACGTCCCGCGCGAGGGGATGGGACTCTTCATCCACGGTCCCGTGGGCACCGGCAAGACCTACAACGCCTCGGCGGTGGTGGCGGCGCTGGCACTGGCCGGCAGGGGAGTGGTGATGACGTCGGCGCTCAGAATCCTCTCGGACGTGCAGGACACCTACAACACCGGCGAGTCGACGAAGAGGGAGCTCGAGCGCTACCTCAGCTGCGAGATCCTCGTGCTCGACGACCTGGGCAAGGAGTCGGCGAGCAGGTGGTCGGTGATGACGCTCTTCGACATCGTGAACACGCGCTACGAGTCCATGCTCTCGACCATCTACACCTCGCAGTACTCCCTCGAGTCCCTGCAGGAGCGT
The DNA here is from genome assembly GCA_017513965.1 of Atopobiaceae bacterium. Taxonomy (GTDB): domain Bacteria; phylum Actinomycetota; class Coriobacteriia; order Coriobacteriales; family Atopobiaceae; genus RUG440. The sequence continues at coordinate 386 of JAFWMI010000285.1, read as the reverse complement.
CTCTCGCGCGCCCACGAGACGGAGACCGCGAAGGCGATCGTGTCACGGATCCGCGAGACGTGCGCTGACGTGAGGCTCTACGGGTACGACAGGCGCGCCAACCCCTCCTCCCGGCAGCCCCAGAGGCGACAGGCCCCACCACCGCGCGGCGGGGGAGAGTTGGGGAGATTCGGTGGACCAGCAACTTAGAGCAACTTAGAGCAAGTTGTTGCCCATCGCCGTCGGCGGCGAGGAGGGCGCGGTTGATACAAACGACGTCGGGCGGGCCGCGCACGGCGTCCAGCATACGAGAGGGAACAGCAGCCGGGGGACCCGGCCCGCTGCCCAGGCGCGGCCTCCCAAGGGAGATGACTCGGACCAGGGAGGCCGCGCATGGCAGAGGACTT
>JAFWMI010000284.1 GCA_017513965.1 Atopobiaceae bacterium | reverse complement strand
TGGAGGATAGGTTGGATATCTCGCATGCTACTGAGTCTTTCTTTTGTTCTTACGTGCCGTAGTTGGTTGGCTATCGATGACCGATTAACATTTTAGCAAGTAAGTCCATCCATTAGTGAAGGCATCGTGCTCATCTTCGCACGTGGGAACCACATCGAAAATGCAATTGTATCTACTTGCGTGCCATCATTCTGAGAAGATACTTGTAACTGGTGAGTAGGGACTTCCCATGGTAGACCTTTCGGCATGCGACGCCAACGCGCGGCCGTGGCCGTGCTTGCGGGCGGCTCCGGGATATGTCTGAAACGTTATTCCAGGGGCGTCACCTGCGCCTTCTTCTGCCCGGCCCTGGCCCCTTTGGGGCGTAGCCGCCCTCGCGCACGAGCCTCTTCCGGATAAATGCCGCCATCCGTGACGAGGTCGCGCCGTGGATGAAGGAGGAAACGTGGGACCTCAGCCACTCGCGCATCGAGCGCACCGAAACGGACTTGGCCTTGGGCGTCCGGCTGAACTCAGAGTACGCCACGTCGCCGTCGGCCGGCTCGGCGAGCGCCATCAGCTGCAGCAGCCCGAGTGCGACGCAGGCGGCCGCCACGAAGCGGTCGATCGCGTCGGCGGCCGACAGTATCGCGTCGCGGGCGGCGGCGTCCGAGACCGACTCAAGCCTGTCGGGGTCGGAGGACTTCGCGAACCTCTCGAGCCTCGGCATCGACTTCGACCAGAAGCGGTAGCCGAAGCCGTCGACCTCCTGCTTCATGTCGCGGAAGCTCACCTCTATCTGCCACCTGGCCGAGTACAGCTCTATTATCTGCGCCGCCGACAGGCTGCGGTCCGTCGACACCAGGAGCTGCGTCTTGGCGCCGAGCCCGCGCACGGCCACGAGCCGCACGGGCATGTAGAGGCCCTGGCCCCACAGCAGGTCGAGCGTGGCGGCCCCGAGCGCCATCCTCCTCCCGCCCACGCGGGCGCTGACCTCGGCGTACTCGAAGGAGCCGCACTCGAGGGACGGCCTGACCCTCGCGCCCCTCTTCCTGGGCCTGCCGCGCGTGCCGGGCTCGCGCCCGGGAGGCTCCCGCCAGAACGTGCAGCCGGACTTGGCCTTGGTGACGATGTGCACGAGGTTCGCGCCGAGCCCGTCGGCCTCAGCCCCGGCGTTCAGCTCGCGCATGAGCCTGAGGGCCGGCACCGCGAGGAAGTAGCGGTCCATGCACAGGTAGCAGGCCCTGCCCAGCGCCCTCGCCGCCTCGAACGCGCACCTCACGGACTGGACGACGTGGGACTCGGCGGACACGCCCGACCCCTCCCAGCCGGCGGCGGCGCGCATCCCGTCGTGCAGGTTCACCTTGAGCGGCACGCAGCAGCAGTGGCCGAGCGTGCCGCAGAGCACGCCGACCGCGCCGAACATGTGCCCGAATATGGTCTCGCCCTTGCTGGATGTCGCCGACTCCTGGTGGAGCCTCTTCACCCCGGGCATGCGCGAGCCCTCCTTGGAGACCTTGCAGCCGTCGGAGCACAGCACCAGCCGGCCCGCGCACTCCGTCAGCAGCGGCAGGCCCGCCAGCCACGCGTGCCACCCGCGGCGCAGCGACTCTGCCGTCCACGCGCCCGAGCGGAACAGCTCGACCAACGAGCCGTAGGCCTCCGGCTCGAGGCCGAGCGCCCTCATCACGCTGGCGACGCCCAGCCGGTCGGGCCTGCATATGAGCCCCAGCACGAACGTGGAGAACCACTCGAACGCCCTCTTGCGCGAGAACGCGCCCCTCAGCGCCGACAGCGCCCTTTCGAGGAACTCGAACTGATGGTACACTCTGAATGCGCCGGCACGGCCCCGGTTGACTTTGGTAGGTTTGCTGCTTGCCGGCCGGCGCGCACCTCCTCTTCAAAGAGGCGGCGCCTCATAGCCAGCACGTCGTGTCAAGTGTTATTTACATACACACATTATCCACATAAATGGAGCCGGGAACCCGACAGAACTCCCGACTCACCAGTTCTTTTATGTATTGATTTTGCCCGTGACACATGCCTTAAGCGGTTCGTATCCACTATGGCTGGGATTCGTAATGGCCATCGTCTTTTCCTCGCTCTATATTGGCATTTTAGTGCTTGGCACAAAACTTGCTCGTAAGCATGAGTGTTTGGATTGTGGGAGGAAGTTTGCCTAACCGGCTGATTACATAACGTCATGAAAATGGGCGCGATTTGAGCATAACGCTCGGGGGACAGTCCCCTCGTCGTTAAGGGGACTGTCCCCTCAGCGCTGAGGTGACTGTCCCCCGAGCGTTATATGAACGCTGTCGTTGTGTGTTTTGTCACCTGCGAGTTTTTTGATTGACGCAACGATTCTTAGCGGTATATAATCGATAACCGTTGCATTACAACCAGCAATGAGGAGTTCTCACATGTACGCAATCGTTTCCACTGGTGGCAAGCAGTACAAGGTTGCCCAGGGCGACGTCATTGACGTCGAGAAGCTCGACGCGCAGCCTGGCGACAAGGTCGAACTTGACGTCCTGATGCTGAATGACGGAGCCACCTCCACCGTCGAGCCTGCAGCGCTCGAGGGCAAGAAGGTCGAAGCCGAGGTGCTCGACCAGTTCAAAGGCAAGAAGGTCGTCGTCTTCAAGTTCAAGAAGCGCAAGCGCTACCATCGCACCAAGGGACATCGCCAGAATCTCACCAAGCTCAAGATTGTCGCGCTCCCCGTTGAGGAGGCACCCGTCGCCGCATCCTCCGAGGATGCCGAGTAGCAGGATCGAGCGTTTGCTCAAGAGTAGTTAGGCAGGTAGCACTATGGCTCATAAAAAGGGTCTGGGATCTTCCCGTAACGGTCGCGATTCGCGCGGCCAGCGTCTGGGCACCAAGATCTATGGTGGTCAGGCCATCAAGACCGGTCAGATCATCGTTCGCCAGCGTGGCACGCACATCACGCCGGGCGAGAACGTTGGGCGTGGCAAGGACGACACGCTCTTCGCCCTCAAGGATGGTGTGGTAGAGTTCACCAAGGGAGCGAAGCACTACGTGCACGTGCGCGAAATCGCGTAGCTGTGGCATTGACGTGTGTTATGAGGGCCCCGTCTGCGTGACGGGGCTTTTTTTCGAGTTTTTGCACCACGTATGGGAGGTGTGACCATGGCAACCTTTACCGACCTCTCGCACATCAACGTGCGGGGTGGCGACGGAGGCGCAGGATGCATGTCGTTCCGTCGCGAGGCGCATGTGCCCAAGGGCGGGCCAGACGGCGGTGACGGTGGCAATGGCGGCAGCGTGATCGTCGAGACCGATCCGCAACTGTCATCACTCATCGACTATCGATACAAGCATCATTTCCGCGCACAGCGTGGCACGCATGGCCAAGGTGCGCGCAAGCATGGGCGCGACGGTGCCGACCTCGTGCTCCGTGTGCCGCTCGGCACTGTCATTCGTGAGCTGGATCCTGCCACGCAAACGCCCATGTACGAGATAGCCGACCTCACCCAACCGGGTGAGCGGGTGGTGGTTGCCCCCGGCGGCATCGGTGGACGCGGCAACATACACTTCGTCACACCTGTGCGGCGTGCTCCGGCGTTTGCCGAGAAGGGCGAGCCGGCAATCGAGCACTGGATCGAGCTCGAGATGAAGCTCATGGCTGACGTCGCGCTCGTGGGGATGCCCTCGGTGGGGAAGAGCTCGCTCATCGCGCGCATATCTGCGGCGCGTCCCAAGGTGGCGGACTATCCCTTTACCACGCTCGTCCCAAACCTCGGCGTTGTGCGCACGCCCGATGGCAAGTCGTTTGTGGCTGCGGACGTTCCCGGCCTCATTGAGGGCGCGAGCGAGGGGCGCGGACTCGGTCACCAGTTCCTGCGCCACATTGAGCGAACGGCGCTCATCCTTCACCTGGTAGACGTGACCGGCGGCTTTGAGGGGCGCGATCCGGTGGAGGACTACCGCACCATCAACGCCGAGTTGGCAGCCTACGCTACCGAGCTGGCGGAACGCCCACAGATCGTCGTGGCCAACAAGTGCGACATGCCTGGCTGCGAGGATGCGGTCGAGGCGTTGCGCGCGGTGGCGGAGGAGGACGGCCATCCGTTCTTTGCCATATCGGCGCTAACGGGCAAGGGAATAGACCGCTTGGTCGTGACGACGGCGGATCGGGTGGGCAAGCTCCGCCAGGAGGCTGCAGACGCCGCCGAGCAACTGCCTGGAGACTTTGGGGCCGTGTGGGAGCGCAGGCGCGCCAGCAGGGACCAAGAGATCCACATCGCACGCGAGGAACCCGGTGCCTGGCGTGTGAGCGGCACCAACATCGAGCGTATGGTGGTGCAAACCGACTGGGACAACGACGAGGCCATCGACTACCTCCAGCGACGCTTCGTACGGCTCAAGCTCGAGGAGCGTCTGGTGAAGGCGGGATGCGCGGAGGGTGATGAGGTTCGCATTCTGGGTTACGCGTTCACCTTCGAGGGGTCTACGGCAAACGACGATGAGCCAGAGCAATACGATGAGGAGGAGCTGAGCGATGGCGACGCCTGAGCAATTCCCGGGGCTCGTGGTGGTGAAGATAGGCTCGTCCACGCTCACCACCCAGGAAGGGGCCGTTGACGAGGGGTTCATCTCCACGTTGTGCGAGCAAGTCTGCACGCTCCGTGGGCTGGGGCATCCCGTGGTGGTGGTCACCTCTGGCGCTGCGGCGGCAGGCCGAGAGCGACTGGGCCTCACGAGCAGACCGCACGACATTCCCACGCTCCAGGCGTGTGCCGCCGCAGGGCAGGCTGCCCTCACCGAGGTGTACGCTCAGGAGCTCTCGCGTCGCTCCATACCCTGTGGACAGGTGCTCCTCACGCGTCGCGACGTGGTGGACCGCGAGGGATATCTCAATGCGCGCAACACCTTCCACCGGTTGCTTGAGCTCGGAGCCGTTCCCGTGGTAAACGAGAACGACACTGTGAGCGTCTCCGAGTTTGCGTTTGGCGACAACGACATGCTTGGCGCCATCGTGTCCGCGCTGCTTGGCGCGTCCCTCTATGTGATTCTCTCGGACGTTGAGGGGCTGTATACGGCCGATCCCGGTTCCGACGAGCATGCGGAGCTCATCCCAGAAGTTCATTCGATCGACAAGTCCGTGGCGCGCATGGCGGGTGGCTCCACCTCGAGTGTGGGCACGGGTGGCATGGCCTCGAAGGTACGTGCCGCCCGCATGATGCTCGCCGCAGGCATTCCCCTCATCATTTGCAGGGGAAGCCGCGAGAACGTTCTGGTAGACGCCGTGCTGGGCAAAGGCGTGGGCACACGCTTCACTCATACGGAAGGGCCCGTTCATGGCAGCGGGCGCAAGCTCTGGATTGGTCTGGCCGAGATGCCGCGTGGCACGGTGGAGGTAGACGATGGCGCGCGCAAGGCGTTGCTCAACGATGGCGCATCGCTGTTGCCGGTAGGCGTTCGTGCCACCTACGGCAGCTATGACGAAGGTGACGTGGTGAGCATCGTGGATGCCGAGGGACTGGAGATTGGGCGAGGCATAGCTCGGTACTCGTCCGACGACATGGCTCGCGTTCGTGGGCTCAAGCTGGACGTTATAGAGCGGTTTCTGCCTCACAAGTCGGGCCAGCCCGCCGTGCACCGCGATGAGTTGCTGGTCTTTTAGTGTGCGAGCAAGGGGAGAGTACGATGGATCCAAACATGGCGTTGCGCGTTGCCGAAGGCGTGGTGCTCAGAGGGGATTTGCCGCTTTTGGGGCAGGATCCCAGCGTGACGTATCGCATGGGCATTATGGGCGGTACGTTTGACCCCATTCACAACGGCCACCTGGTCGCAGCCGAGCAGGCCTTCGACGACCTGCAGCTCGACGTGGTGGTATTCATGCCTGCTGGAAGGCCCGCCTTCAAGCAGGGCAAGAAGGTAACGGCAGGTGAGGATCGCTACGCCATGACGCTGCTTGCCACCAGCGACAACCCCCACTTCTTGGCGAGTCGCTTTGAGGTGGATCGCGAAGGCATTACGTACACGGCCGAGACCCTCGAGTTTCTGCAGGGCATCTATCCCAGCAACGTGGAGTTCTACTTCATTACGGGCGCGGACGCCATCGCCGAGATTGTGACCTGGCGCGACGCGCACAAGATCGCGCGTATTGCGCATGTGGTGGGCGCGACGCGGCCCGGGTACGACCTGGCGCACGCGCGGCAGGCCATTGCGGAGTCTTCGCTTCCGTTCGACGTCACCTATCTTGAGGTACCCGCCCTCGCCATTTCGTCGAGCTATCTACGCGAGCGCGTGGAGGCTGGGCAGAGTCTGCGGTACCTTACGCCCGACCAAGTGACGGGGTATATTCATAAGCATCATCTCTATGGCGTTCAGCCGAGCAGATATGGCTCTACCGACGTGCGCATCCAATAGGCATGGACAGATTGGCGAGAAGATGGCAAAGAAGAACGACACGGAACTCTGGCGTCCTAGGCAGGGCGAGCGCATAGCTTATGAGCGATGGCAGGAGGTATCGCTCAGGCGTCTGGAGGACGACACCAGAATTCAGCTTGCGCCAAAGCCGCGCAGGCTTCAGCACTCGCTCTCTGTGGCGAGGACCGCGGAGCACTTGGCCGTGCTCTACGACGTGGATCCATATCTGGCTCGTGCAGCGGGGTTGTTGCACGACTGGGACAAGGTGGTTTCCAACGAGGAGCTCATACTCCGCGCCAAGCACTTTGGCATTGATTTGGGCGTGCCGCTTGAGCAGGTGGTGCCGCTTCTGCATGGGATGGTAGCAGCACGTGAGCTGCCGGATCGCTACCCACACCTTCCCGTGGAGGTGTGGCATGCCATAGCCTGCCACACCTCCGCGGCGCAGGACATGGGTCCGCTCGACATGGTGCTGTTTGTGGCGGATGGCATCGAGCCGCTTCGTAGGGCCACCGAGGGCATCTCGGCGACCCGGGCACTCGTGGGCCATGCGTCGCTCGAAGACGTGTATTGGAATGCCTTCGTAGGTGGTATTATCTATGTGCTCGAAGGTGGGCGATACCTGCTTCCCAGGACCATTGAGGTTTACAATTCGCAGGCTCGCTCACGTGCACAACGTGCGCGTACCTAGTGGACGCAAAACGAAAGGAACGCTTATGGCAGTTGCACCCATCGAACTGGCGAGAATAGCCGCCCTTGCAGCCGACGAGAAGAAGGCAACCAACATTGTCGTGCTCGACCTCACGAGCCTTTCCGACGTGTGCGACTTCTTCGTCATTTGCTCGGCCGCCAATGCGCGCATGCTCGACTCGGTGGTGGACGAGGTAGAAGAGCGCATTAAGAAGAACACCGGCCTAGGCCCGCTCTCTCACGAGGGACGCGCGGGCGCGAGCTGGGTCTTGCTCGACTATGGTTCGGTGGTGGTGCACGCCTTCCTGCCCGAAACGCGTGACTATTACCGGCTGGAACGCTTGTGGGGAGATGCGCCACAGGTCGACATGGGTCTTGAATCGAGTTCCGAGTCGTAACCATCGCATGTGGGCGATGGGCTAGTCCTTAAGACGAAAGTCCCTTCCATACGAGAGCGCCGCATTGCCAAAGCGGGCGCGCACGGCATCCGTTGCCTCGGCAAGCGCGCGCGACTCCGATTGGGCAGCCTGGTCGTTGTCAAAGAGCGAGAGTTGCTCGGGCTTTGCGTCAAAGCCACTCATGGCGACCCCCACCAATCGTACGGGTGTGCCTGGTACCCAGAGCCCACGCAAGAGCTTGCGTGCGACCGCGCCAAACACACGCTCGTCATCCGTGGGGGCATCCAATGGGTGCTGAGCCGTATGCGTGTGCCGCGTGTCGAACTTGAGCTTGAGCGTAACGAGCGTTCCCTTGAGCCCCTTCTTGCGCAACCGTGTGCCTACCAGCTCGCATACGTGACCAATGGCCGCATTGAGCTGCTCGGCCGTGGTGAGGTCGTGGGCAAAGGTGCGTTCGTTCGAGACGGACTTGGTCTCGTCCGGCGCGTCTATGGGACGAACCGCGCTTGACTCCCGTCCGGCTGCACGAGCGACCATGCGAGGGCCCGCAACGCCAAAGGCGGCAAGCATCTGGTCCTCATCCTGCCGCGCTAGCTCTCCCAGCGTTCGAATGTGCCGCTGCGCCAGTGCCTGCTCGGTTGCTTTGCCAATGCCAGAAAGCGCGCGGACGGGCAGCGGAGCGAGGAATGCCTGCTCGGTATGCGGCATCACCACCGTGAGTCCCCGCGGCTTTTCGCGCTCCGATGCGATCTTTGCGATGGTCTTGCTTGTGCCAAGGCCTATGGAGCACGTGATGCCGAGCGTTGCGACGCGCTCCTGAATGCGCCGGCAAATGTCCATCGGACTCTCGGAGGAGAAGCGGCCGGGCGTAATGTCGAAGAACGCCTCGTCAATGGACACTTGCTCCACAAGCGGCGTCTCGTCCACGAGAATCTGCATGACCCGGTGGCTTAGCTCCCGATATCGGGGAAAATTGCCACGCGTCCAAATGGCGTGCGGGCACAGCTTTCTGGCCTGCATCGATGGCATGGCAGAGTGTACGCCGTACTTTCGCGCCTCATAGCTCGCGGTGGATACCACACCGCGTCTGTTCGCGTCACCGCCCACGATTACGGGCTTTCCACGCCACTCGGGATGGTCGAGCTGTTCCACCGAGGCAAAGAAGGCATCAAGATCCATCAGGCCAATGGCTGGACCATGCCAGGTCAACATGTCCATCATTGGAGAGGGAGGGTCGCGGTGAACGTGGTTCCCGAGGTCTCGTTGCTGGCGACGCTTATGTCGCCGCCGTGCGAGACGCAAATGCCCTTCGCGATGGCAAGGCCCAACCCAAACCCACCCGTGTGCGCGTCTCGGCTCCTTGCCTTGTCGGTGCGGTAAAAACGGTCGAACACGTGGGGCAGGTCTTCCGCGTCGATCACATTGCCGTGGTTGTTGACGCTCAGCACACAGCGGCGGGACTCCTTCTTCAGGCTCACGGTAATGGGCTCGCCGACGTATGAGTACTTGCAGGCATTGTCAACCAGTATTTTGCTCAGGCGCTCAAGCCATTCGCGGTCGCCCGTTACCACGGCACCTTCCTCTATGTCCTCTTTTATCTCATTGCCGTGCTCGTAGGCTATTGCGTCAAACTCGAGTGCGGCGTTTTCCACTATGGCAGAGAAGTCCACTGGCTCTTGCTTCATGACGCCCTGCGCGCCCGTTATGGTTTCGTCGGTGCGCGCAAGCTCAAGGAGCTCCTCCACGAGGCCCTTCATATGCTGAGATTCTTCCGAGATGCTCTCTATCCATCGCATGCTCTCTTCGGGAATGCCCTCGTCCTTCGCCAGAATCTGCGAGTTGGCGATGATCACGGCGAGCGGTGTTTTGAGCTCGTGAGAGGCATCCGCAATAAACTGCCGCTGCGACTCCCACGCGTATTCGACCGGCTGAAGAATCCACGTGGAAAGGCCAATGGCAATTGCCAGGAGCACGATGAGGGCTATTACGATGATGAGGGTGTTTCGTAAGGCGAGTGACCGCAAGAACCCATCTACCGAGGAAGTATCAGCTATCACCACGCGCCACGAGACGTCGTCCAGTTGCGCGCGCTTCCAGGCGATGTGGTCGTCGTAATCCCAGTGCATGGATTCCTTGCTGGCCAATGCTGCTTTAAGAATGGACTCTAAGGCACTTGAATCTATGATGACGGGTGCCTCGTTGGTGTCGAGCACAATGCCGTTTGAGTCGAGGTCAACCGAGAGTACGAGCATGCTCATCCGTACCGTGGGCTCTCCATTGTTCGCGGGACCACCAATGTTGTTCCAACGAGGAAGTTCCCGCACGCCGCGCTCGAGGCCATGCGAAAGTGAATTCTCCACCAACTCATGCTGGGTGGTCCAGGTGGCCGCATAGCTGCTGCCGAGCACCGCTATGAGCACGGTGCCCACAAGCACCATGATGACGGCAACGAACTTGCGCTTGAGTGTCTTGATCATGGCGTGCCTCTCATTCGTAGAAAAAAGCTTCCGAGACGATGTCGTCGGAAGCTTGTTGTGCTTGTGTTCGTTACGCAAACGGCAAGGCTATTCGATGACCTCCAAACGATAGCCTAACATGCGCAGCGTGGTAATCTGCACCTTTGAGTGAACATGATTAATCTTTTTGCGGAGGAACGAGATGTAGGCCTCGACTGAGTTCTCGGAAGCCTCGGCAGAGCCACCCCACACGCGGGCGAGCAGATCCTGCTTGGAGACCACGCGCGCGCTGGAACTCATGAGCATCTTCATGACCTCGAACTCCTTGCCGGACAAATGCACGGAGCGTTCGCCACAGCTGAGGTCGTGTGTGGCAAGATCAAGCCGCAGATCGCCAAATGACGCCTCTTCGATAATCACGTCGCCAGTACGGCGCGTGAGCGCACGAAGGCGCGCGAGAAGCTCAACGGTCTCAAACGGCTTGGTCATGTAGTCGTCTGCACCGGCATCAAGGCCATCCACCTTGTCCGCCGTGGAGGTGCGGGCCGTAAGCATCAGTACCGGTGTGGAAATGCCTGCACGTCGAATCTCGCGCACGATCTCAAGACCGTCCATGCCGGGAAGCATGACGTCGAGTACTATGGCGTCATACATACCAGTTTTGCTCAATGAGAAACCAGTTGTGCCGTCATACGTGACGTCTGCCCTAAATCCCTCGTCCTTGAGGATCTTGCATATGGCATCCGCGAGGTTACGTTCATCCTCGACTATTAAAACATTCATACGGTTCCCTTCTGTAAGGAGCCACTCCCTGTGAATGAAATAGTACACAATTGAGATTAGACTCGCCTGAAAGTCTTTGTTTTGTCACTCATTTAAGCAGGTTTTTTCACCGGGATTCACAAAAACTGCACCTTGTATGCCTCTTAAGAAGTCGTATGATAGTCTACTGCGTGTAAGGCTTGGCGACGCAGCCACATCCGCAACCATCCGCGTCGCATGTTATGGAGGAGTTTTCATTGGCAGTTAAGATTCGTCTGGCCCGCCATGGTGCCAAGAAGCGTCCGTTCTACCGTGTCGTCGTTGCCGACAGTCGCATGCCTCGCGATGGTCGCTACATCGAGCTCGTTGGTCGCTACAACCCCGTCTCTGACCCCAAGATGATCGACATCGATCTTGAGCGTGTGGATGCATGGATCGCACAGGGTGCCCAGCCCACCAATTCCGTGGCGCATCTTATCGCTATCGCACGTGGCGAGAAGCCCATGCCCGAGAAGAAGGACAAGCTGTCCAAGAAGGCAGCGGCTAAGGCCGCGGAGGCTGCGGAGTAGCCGTGGCAGACCAGGACATGGAGCGCACGGACGAGCTCGAGGAGATGCCATCGGACAAAGTTGCCGATCTCGTCGAGTACATCGTGTGTGGACTGGTGGACGACGAGGACGCCGTTTCGCTGGATGTGACCGACGGTGAGGATGGCTCGCTCATCGAGGTCTCTTGTGCGGCGTCGGATGCTGGCAGGATCATTGGCAGGAGGGGACGTACCATCAAGGCGATTCGCACGTTGGCGCGCGCCCTTGGTCAGCGTGTGGGGACCTCGGTAGAGGTCGAGATTCTGGGATAAGCTCTTGTCGGATACGTATCGGTCCATAGCACGCATTGAGAAGACGCATGGACGTAAAGGGGAGGTCGTCGTGGTTCCCGCGCACGGCCTCCCGCTTCTGTTGCGGAAGGGGCTCGAGGTGGTGGTGGTTCCGCCACGGCTCAAGGGTCCGCGCGTTCATGTGGTAAGCAAATGCGTGGATTCGCCAACCGGCCAACTCGTGTTGCTCTCTGGTGTGGAAACTCTGCAACAGGCCTCGGAGCTTGTGGGACGTACCGTCCTCGCCCGTGAGGCGGACTTGCCCAAGGACTATGCCCTCCACGATGTTGATGCCCTGCTGGGGTGCGAGGTGGAAGATGCCCGCCACGGCCTGCTGGGCAGAATCGAGGAAGTCATGCGAGGGCCCACTCAGGACGTGTGGATTGTGCTTGGACCATATGGTGAGGTGCTCGTGCCAGTCGTGGACGAAGTGGTAATCGACTTCCGGAGCGATCCGGTTCGGGTTGACCTTCCAGAAGGTCTTGTAGATGAGGAGGGGGAGCTCACATGATGCGCTTCGAGACGCTCTCGGTGTTTCCCCAACTGTTCGATCCCTATCTGAACACATCCATTCTGGGGCGTGCGCGCATGTCTGGCGTGTATGACCACCAGGGATACGACCTGAGGGATTGGACGCACGACAGGCATCGAACCGTGGACGATGCGCCCTTTGGTGGCGGACAGGGCATGCTCATGAAGCCTGCGCCCCTGTTCGAAGCCGTGCGCGATATCCAGCAGCGTCAAGAGGTGCCTGCGCATGTGGTGTTTTTCTCTCCGTGCGGCAAGCGCTTTGACCAGGTCTGTGCCCAAAGGCTCGCACGCATGCAGAGAATACTGTTCGTGTGCGGCAGATACGAGGGCATGGACGAGCGCGCCTATGAGCTCGCAGACGAGACGCTCTCGTTGGGCGACTTTGTACTCACTGGCGGTGAGCTCGCGGCGCTCACCGTTATGGACGCAGTCGTTCGCTTGCTTCCCGGAGCGTTGGGAGACGAGATGAGCGCCGTGGACGAGTCGTTTGAGGGTGGCCTTTTGGAATATGCTCAATACACGAGGCCGGCCGAATTCGAGGGTCGCAATGTGCCAGAGGTGCTACTCTCGGGTGACCATGCAAGAATCGCGGCATGGCGTCGACGAAACGCCATCGAGCGTACCGCACGATGGCGTCCCGACCTGCTCGAACAGGCCGAGCTTAGTGACGAGGAGCGCGCGTTTGCCCAAGAGGTACGCGAAGGACAAAACATGGTGGATGGGGAGGTGCCCAATGGCAGAGAGCGTGACTGAGCGGTTGGGTGGCAAAGAGAACATACTGAGCTGGGTGGCTACCATCTTCGTGGCGATTGTCGTGGCGTTGTTCATCCACGGGTTCGTGGCCGAGCCGTTTGTGGTTCCCACGGGATCCATGCTCAACACCATCCAGTTGGGTGACCGAGTGTTGGGCGAAAAGCTTTCCTATCACTTTAGGACCCCACAGCCGGGTGAGGTTCTGATGTTCAACAATCCCGATGGGAGCGACACCATTCTGGTAAAGCGTGTGATCGCGACCGCGGGACAAACCATCGACCTTCGCGATGGTGCGGTTGTGGTAGATGGTAAGGTGCTCGACGAACCGTATGTTGAAGGCCAGCCATCGTATCCCATCGACCATTCGCTCTCGGGAGACGGGACGCTCACATATCCCTATGTGGTGCCAGAAGGACACATTTGGGTGATGGGCGACAACCGCGGGGTGTCGCTCGACTCGCGCTACTTCGGGGCAGTACCCCTCGACAGCGTCGTGGCGCACGCAGTGTGCACGTTCTGGCCGTTATCCAACATGCGAATGCTTTAGTTTGCGAGTTGTTCGTTTGAGCAAAGGAGTTTTGGTATGGCAGAGAAGCTGCTAACGTTCCAAGACATGATCTTGGCCCTCGAGCGCTATTGGGCCGATCAAGGTTGTACTGTCATGCAACCGTATGACTCGGAGGTGGGAGCCGGAACGTTCCACACCGCCACGACGCTGAGGAGCCTCGGCCCCGCCGCATGGCGCACGTGCTACGTACAGCCATGCCGCAGGCCTGCAGACGGTCGCTACGGTGAGAATCCCAACCGCATGCAGCACTATTATCAGTTCCAGGTAATTCTTAAACCCTGCCCGGCGGACTCCCAGGACCTGTATCTGGGATCGCTCGAGGCAATCGGCCTGGATCCCGCCAAGCACGACGTGCGCTTTGTTGAGGACGACTGGGAGAGTCCCACGCTTGGCGCCTGGGGTCTTGGCTGGGAGGTTTGGCTCGACGGCATGGAGGTGACGCAGTACACCTACTTCCAGCAGGTTGGAGGTTTGGAAGTCGATCCCGTGCCCGTGGAGATTACCTATGGCCTCGAGCGCATTGCCATGTACATTCAGGGAGTTGACTCTGTGTACGACCTCGTTTGGTCGTATTTGCCGGATGGTACGCCCATGACGTATGGCGACGTGTTCCACGAGAACGAGTACGAGTTCAGCTGCTACAACTTCGAGGTGGCAAACGTCGACGTGATGCGCAGGAAGTTTGACGAGTACGAGGCCGAGTGCCACAGCTGCCTTGAGGCAAAGCTGCCCCTTCCCGCGTACGACTGCGTTATGAAATGCAGCCACGCCTTCAACATCCTCGACGCGCGTGGCGCCATTTCGGCAACGGAGCGTGCCAACTACATACTGCGCGTACGCGATGTTGCCAAAGCCTGCTGCGAGGCGTATTTGGAGCTGGTCGCCAAGAAGGCACAAGCCAAGGACAAGGAGGTGGCCTAACATGCTGGATACCAAGGACTTCCTGCTCGAAATTGGCTGCGAGGAGATGCCCTCGGCCCCGCTCATGAAGGCCCAGGAGCAACTGGGCAAGATCGTGGAGAAGGGACTCAAGGACGCAGGCCTCGCTCACGGTGCGGTACGCACGATCTCCACGCCCCGTCGCTTGGCCGTAATTGTCGACGCCTGCGCCACGGCGACGGAGGAGATCCACGAGGTGGTACGCGGGCCAAAGAGCGCCATCGCCTTCGACGCCGACGGAAATCCCACGCGCGCTGCAGAAGGCTTTGCCCGCAAGAACAAGACGACGGCGGCTGAGTTGGTTCGTCGTGTGGAGGCGGACGGCAACGAGTACGTCTTTGCGGAGCGCAACATTGCCTCGGTGCCGGCCATCGAGTTGCTCAGCACCCTGTGCGAGCAGACCATCGGTGCCATCCAATGGCCCAATTACCGCAGTCAGCGTTGGGGTAGCGAGCATCAAACGTTCGTGCGTCCCATCCGTTGGATTTGCGCGCTGCTGGGGCATGAGGTGGTGCCGGTGAGCTATGCCGACGTCAAGAGCGCAAACACCACGCGCGGCCATCGTGTGATGGGCGCTGGTGAGCATGTTGTGGATGAGCCCTCATCCTACGAGCGCGTGCTCGAGGACGCCTTCGTGCTCGGCGAGCGCCGTCGTGCCGAGGTCATTCGCGCCGGCATTGCGCAAATCGAGGCCGAACGTGGCGGCGCGCGGGTGGACACGCCTACGGGCGTGTTCAACGAGGTGGTTAACCTCTGCGAGTGGCCTACGGTGGTAGTGGGGGAGTTCGACGAGGAGTTCTTGGCGGTTCCACAAGAGATAATCGTCGAGGCCATGCTCAAGCACCAGCGCTATTTCCCCATATATGCCGCCGACGGCTCTCTCACGCGGGAGTTCGTGATCGTCTCCAACGCCGATCCCGCGGTCAACGACACGGTGAGGGCCGGAAACGAGCGTGTGGTGCGTCCGCGGTTGGACGACGCGAAGTTCTTCTATGACGAAGACCTCAAGGTGGGGCTCAATGCGTTTAGGGAGCGCCTTGCCAACGTGGTGTTCCAAAAGAAGCTTGGCACGGTGCTGCAGAAGACCGAGCGCATGGAAGACATTGCGGAGTCGGTGGCGCGCCAAGCGGGCACGGGCGACATGGCCGCTGAGCTCGCCGTGCGTGCGGCGCATCTTGCCAAGGCCGACCTCGTGAGCCAGGCGGTCGTTGAGTTCACGAGCCAGCAGGGCGTTATGGGCGGCTACTACGCAGCCGCGCAGGGCGAGGACGAAGCGGTTGCCACCGCCATAGCGGAGCACTATCGTCCGCGCTTTGCCGGTGACGAGCTGCCGAGCACCATCGTGGGCAAGGCGACGGCCATCGCCGACAAGCTCGATACCATCTGCGGCATGTTCGCCATCGACGAGCCTCCTACCGGCTCTGCCGACCCCTTTGCCGTTCGCCGTAGTGCCATCGGCGTCATTGCCATGCTGCGCACGCTTCCCAGCGTCTCGCTGAGCGAGCTCGTTGACGTGGCGCTCAACGGTTACTTGGCGCAGGGTCTCTCATTTGACAAGGACGAGGTTGCCGGCAAGGTTGTCGCGTACTTCGTGGGTCGTCTCTCGGCCATTGCACGTGACGAGGGCGCCGACCCCGACACCATCAAGGCGGTTTCGGACACAGGCGTGTGCGACCCGGCGGCGTTCCTGGGTCGCGTGGCAGCGCTCGAGCGTGCGCGTCGGACGCAGCGCGAGGTGTTCGAGGACCTTGCTACCGCCTATGCCCGCGCAAGCCACTTGGCCGACGCGACGCTCGGCGTGGACGTGGACGAATCCCTGCTGGGTGATGCGGAGCAGGCGCTGCTCTCTGCCGTTGACGCTGGCTCGGCCAAGGTGCAGGATGCCATTCGCAATGGCGACCTCGATGGTGCCATCGCCGCACTCGCGCGTCTGCGTGAGCCCATCGATCGTTTCTTCGACGACGTGCTTGTTATGGATGAGGACGAGGCCGTGCGCAACAATCGCCTGCGCCTGCTCAACCGCTTCGAGAGCGCCTTTGCGGACGTTGCGAACATCGGCGCGCTTGCCAAACGACGCTAGGACAGCTTTTCTGAGCATCGATGCATAAGAGTGATAAAGTCGCTTCTGGACAAGTAATCCAGAAGCGACTTTTTTATTATTGGCAATCGTCTGAATATGGAGAATGCGTAAAGGTATCGCTCTCGCCGAAGGGATGGAACCAATCAGCCAGTTTGTTGGTGACGCATTTGCTCCGCTTGCGTCAAACTGTGCGTAGTGCGACGATGATATGTGTGAATTGTCGATTTTACATGCGTAGACCAGAGGGGTCGTGCGCGACAACGAGAGGAGAAACCATGGCCAGTCTCGATCTGAGCACCGACGAGGTCGTCGAGGACATCAAGCCCATCGTGCTCGTCATCTCAGACGCACGCGGTGATACCGCTTATAGCGTGGTCGTTGCAGCTGCGGCACAATACGAGGTGGATGCGCTCGACATCGCACGGCTTTCGGATGCCACGAGCGTCGACAAGGTGACGAAGTTCCTCGAGCAGCAGGAGCAGGGTCGTCCTATCGCCGTCTTCCACACGTTTGTTGACGAGCGTCTGCGTCGCGACGTACGTCACGAGCTGGTTCGTCGCGGCATTCCTTCCATCGACCTGCTCGGCCCTGCCGTAACCGTGCTTTCCATGCTCACCGGCGAGGAGCCCTCCAACAAGGTTGGCGCCCTGCGCGA
>JAFWMI010000283.1 GCA_017513965.1 Atopobiaceae bacterium | reverse complement strand
GTCCGGCGAGCTCGTCAACGGCTGCCTGCAGATCTTCCAGACGCTCGGGCTGAATGTTTTCCATGATGAAGACGCAGTGCGGCGTCTGGTCGCTTACCTCGGTGCGCTGGCCATCGCGCCAGTTCCAGCAACGGCACACGGCTCCCGCATCGTCCACGTAGCACAGCTCGCCAGGCAGGGTTGGATCGTTCTCCTCCGACCCAATGGGAAGGAAGCTATCCCCTCCCTCGGTCACTTTAAGGCGGAACGTCCCCTCAAGTGCATCTACGTTCTCGGCACCCATGGGAATGGCATATTTGAGCGAGATGGCGTTGGATATGTCCACCGACGGGTTAATGTGGCCAACGGGGTTGTCCTTAAGCACGCGCTTGAGGAGGTTCTCGACCGAGCTGCGCACGCCCTTCTTGGTCTTGAACTTGCGGTATGCCTCGCGCCAAACGGCGGGCACCTCGTTCTTTGAGATGGTGGCATCGGGGACCCACTTGTGGGCAACTTTGTTGGCATCGTCAAGCAAAGCCGCCGCCTTTGCGGCGTTCTCCTCGCTCACCTGATCAGAGGGCAAGATGCCCTTGGCAACCACCACTCCAATGGACGCATTGGGAAAGAGCTTCCAAAACGAATCCTCGCAGATAAAAACCATGGCAACCTCCTGTTGTTAACGCACGCTTACCGTTTGTGCAGCCTTTTGCCAACAGATCGATTATCTCTTAAGCCCGCACGCCCGCCCGCACATCATAAAAGTGTCACGAGGCATCTGTTTACGTCTCGCCAAAGACCACCATCCTGTTACCCTATACTTTACTGTGTTCTTATCTGCGGGCAATCGAGAGGGGCATCATGTCACTTCTTAGCATCCAGGACATCCAAAAGGCTCCTAAATTCGTAAAGGTTCTTGGCACAGTCACCGGCGTTCCCGCCGTTCTGGCAGTGGGCTACACCGCTATCTCGCACCTGGTCTTTCACCGCTCTAATCTTGGCACGGCAACCGAGGTCTACCTCAGGGCCACTGGCGGCGGAAAACAGCTGCTCAAGGACATGATTCTGCTTGACAACACCATCTTGCAAAGCGCCGAGACAAACGACAGGCGCTACACCATTCCCTCTACGGTCACCCTTAAGGTCTCAACCGATGAAGAGCTGCTGGACGCTCGCCAAGTGTTCCATCTTAATCGTCGGCCCATTAACGACCGCGCCATCATCTACCTTCATGGCGGGTGCTTCCTCAACCAGCCCACGGCAGACCATTGGAAGTTCTTGGACACCATCGCGCAGCGCACGCGCGCCGAGGTTATCGTGCCCCTCTATCCTTTGGCACCCGTGCACGGAGCGCTTGAGGCGCTCTCGTTCCTCGAGCGTGTGTATCGCAACACCATAGAGAAGTACGGCGCCTCAAACGTAACCATCATGGGCGACTCGTGTGGCGGCGGCATTGCCGCAAGCTTTGCCGAGCACCTACCAAGCCTGGATCTTGAGCAGCCAGCGCGCCTCATTCTTATCTCGCCCTGGGTTGACATGACACTGCGCAATCCAGACATCCTTGCCTACGAGTCATCCGACCCCATGCTTGGCGTGCAGGGCCTGCAGAAGCTGGGCCTTACCTGGGCAAAGGACCTTGACCCCAACGACTATCGCGTAAGTCCCGTTAACGGCGAGGTTCGTACGCTACGCAACGTGATTGTGTTTATCGGCACGCGCGAGATCCTCTATCCCGACGCGCGCCTGTTCTACGACCGCGTAAACGCCACGGGAGTGCACGCCGAGCTCCACATTGGACACGGCCTTAACCACTGCTACCCGTTCTTCCCCATCCCCGAGGCAAAGTGGGCCATCGACCGCATGGTGGAGCTCATCTGCAACGACTAGCGCAAACTTCAAGACCGGAACACCTTCCGGGATAAGTGTTCCAAATGGAACAGTTATCCCGGAAGGTGTTCCGCTTACAGGTACGTTATGGCCTACTTCTCTAAAAGCCAGCGTGCAATGAGGTCTTGAAGATCGGCCTCGCTTAGTACGTGGTGCTCGTCTCCGCCAATGATGTCGAGCGCTGCGCGCAAGACCTCGCGATCTTGGCGGTGACTCACGATAAACTCGGCGCAACGCTGGGCCAAGCCTTGCGGGTCGGCGGGCGAACGATGGCCATTGCGAATACGCGACAAATACGATGGATCTACTGCCACCTGGCGTGCCATCTCTACGTTGGAAATCTGAAGTGTGCGCATAAGCGCGTCAAGCCGACGCGAAAAGAGCGTCGATCTGTGGTTAAGGTCGCGAAGAAGCTCTTGCGCAACTTCTTCCTCGCTCCCTATGGCATCGACACCACGCTCGCGCGCAATCTCTACAATGCCATGGGCAAGCTTGTACACACCTTCGCCCTCGTAGGACGGCGTACGCCGACCGCTACGATATCTGCTGAGAGTAGACGGTGATATGCCGCTGCGCTCAGCGAGGTCCTTGCTCGAGCAATTGAGCAGGGTGCAATACTCGTTGAGAGTCGACACAAACGACACGCTGGGTCCTCTCGTCCATGGCATGGAGCACGTGGGTGGAGCAGAACGACGCTGGCGGCTGACCTGCGGAAAACTCGCTTAACGATTTTAATGTAGCTTACTGTGAGCTGACATAAGCCACTCGTGCCAACCTAGGCATTGTCGGGCCTACATGTGCACAGCTCATGCATATGCGCCCGCAGGGCCCACACCCATGACAAAACGGAAACATCCGCTTGCTAAACTGTTCATTCTGAGACCAG
>JAFWMI010000282.1 GCA_017513965.1 Atopobiaceae bacterium | reverse complement strand
GGTTTGCGGTATGGCACATGACGCCAATCTTTATCAGCAGGTTGGAGAATGCCTCGCAGGAAATCTCGGAGTCACCGATGGCATAGGGCGCCACGTGGCGGGCACCTGCAACAGCTCATCGGAGGTCTTGCACGCACGGACTTTCTCCCTCAGCATTCCGAAGTGCCGTCGGCAGCGCTCAGGCTTGGCCCGTCCTTATGAGATGGCCCTCCTGGGCAGCCGCAAACGTCGCCGCAACGCAAGCAGGGATGGATGGTGCGACGATGCCGAACGTCGGAATGGCAAACGGAACGAGGAACGCGACGAAACCAGCCACCTTGTTCGCGGGAGTGTGGGGCATAACCATGCGCCTCTCCATCACGAACCCACTCACGACGTTCGCAACCTTCACTGCAGCTATTACTGCGACCCACACCCAAAGCCATGCAGGCACAACCAAAGTCGGTAGGATCTTAGCGAGGCAGATGACAGCAAGAGTAAGGTCCGCGACGCTGTCGAGCCTAGCGCCGAGCTCACTTTCCGTCTTGGTACGTCTTGCAACGAAGCCGTCGAGCATGTCCGTCAAACCAGCAGTAGCATAGAGCGTCAGAAAGGTCGGCGAGAGCGCAGGTGGCGCAAGCAGGGCCACGCTCAGGATGACCCGAAGCACGCTGAGCACGTCCGCTATGGTCAACTTGCGTCTCATCGCCCGCTCCTCGTTATGCTCTCTAGACTCGCTAAGCCCATGTGAGTGCAAACTCAATCTCGTCGAGCCCATCGCTGACGCGCCTGACTTGTCCAGTTTCCGTGAAGCCCATCCTACGCATCCTACGATACAACCTATCTTCCCGATCGTTGTTCTCGAGTATCCAAAGCGTCAGGATGCCCGTCGTTGTTGCCGCACATATAAGGCTAGATAGCAGGCAGGGATGCTTGGGGCGAGCTTTCCGGGATGTCCTCCCGATGTTTCCGTCCCGAGCATCCCTGCCCGTCTTGACCAATCCTTGGCAGATGCGTTAGTTCAGTCGATTCTCCTCTCCGTCGGTGGACTCATGGCAAGGCGAAGGTACCCGCGATGAGGCCGTCGGGAAAGAGCCGTGCCGCCACGTCGGCGACACGGCCCGTGTTATCGCCATCTAGCAGGGGTTTTTTCCGTTACCTTCGCCTGAGCCTGACGGCGATGGTGTTGAGGTAGTCGAGCGCGCCCGCCTCCACGGCCGCGCGGTCGCCCGCGGCGTATTCGTTGTCGCACGCCACCCAATCGGCCCACGCCTCGCGCGTGCAGGCCATCTCGCACATGCCGAGGATCTCGGCGCGCTCGGTCTGCGCGATGTTGGAGCGCCACCAGCCGATGTCGTGCATGTAGTCGAGCTGCTCGGGCGTCCAAGACTTAAGCAGGCACGCGGGCAGGTCGTCATGACAGTCGCTCACCATTCCGGGGATGGCAAAAAGCAGCTCGCCGCACGGCTTGACGAGCGGCAGCAGATGTTCTCCCAAATACGCGGGGTCGCGTCCGAAGTAGTTGTACGAGTCGACGCTAACGACGAAGTCGAAGAACCCCTGCGCGAAGGGAAGCGCGGTCGCATCCGCCTTGAGCGGAATCGCCTGCCGGTTGGTGAGGCCGCATTCCTCGAAGAAGCGCATGTTGTCGGAAGGATCGCTCCAGAGGTCGGCGGCGTACACGGTAAGGCCGCACTCTCGCGCCATGAGGGCGCTCGTGAGCCCTGCGCCGCTGCCGAGGTCGAGGACGACGGAGCCTGTGGGGATGCTTGTCATCTCGAGAAGCTCTTCACAGAGCTTGAGCGGGTTTGGCCCCATGCTGCGAGCGTGCATGATGGATTGGGGGAAGGAGTTCGCCTTCGGATAGGTCATGATCTTGTCCTGTTCTGTGAGAATCCGGTACGTGTGAAGGGATTCGGAACGCAACAAGCTATGGGCGGCATTCGCGCCCAATCTAAAACTTAGGCTCTAGCGTTCCTTACAGAACAATGACCAAAAAGACATCCCCTTGGATGGCCGTCGCCGCAAGGCCCTACGCCTTGCGCATCGTAAGCATCATATCATGCCGATTACGTTTGCGGAGCACTACGACACACTATTTGCCGCAATGTTTCGCTCAACATTGCGGCAAGCGAAGGGACGAAGACGGACGCGAGCGCGTATTATTTAACAAGAGCGGATATGTGCGAAACCACGTAAGAGGGGAATGTATCCAAACATGCGTGTCGCGATAGAGTCTCTGCGGCCTGAAATATACCTAGCTCCCCTCATATCCTGGTATCCGCTTTACCTTCCCGGTGCCGTGTTCTCCAACGATCAGTTGGGAATCGGCCGAGAGGACCTTGTGGAGCCGGTGTCGTGGGATCAGTGCTACTGCAGGGATTTCTCGGGTCCGAGGTTGTTTTGGGATGGGTGCATCTACAATTGCTGTTCGCAGTTCACCCAGGAGATACCCCGTATGCGCGTAGGAACGGTCGGCGAAACGACCCTAGCCGAAGCTTGGCGGCGCATGAACTCCGAGCCCATCCTCGACGTAATCCGCGGGGCCGGCGTGTCGTGGCTCGCCGAGAAGGCGAGAGAACTCGGCGCGCCCATCAGGCAACGCTACACTTCGGAATGCGAGCTTTGCAGGGACCTGCTGTGCGACGAGGGGCTGGTCTCGAAGCTCGAGCCGCTCGCGCGCGAGGAGTCGCAGAAGCTCAGGCTCGCCTGGCTTCTCCGAAAGTGAGCAGAGGAAGTCAGAACAGCCTTGCTCGTGCTCATCCTGACGTTACAGATCTGGATCTATGGCGTTTCGTTATTATGGAGTATTTTCGTCGAACCTTATCGAGGGCGTACTCACCGTTACTCACCATTGAGTACACTTCTTGCGATTACCCCTCGTGGAGTGGTCACAGCCGCGGGTCAGTGATGGGGAGTATTACTCACTCAAACAAGGTGAGTGCAGTTGCAGTTGCAGTTGGTTTTGAGCGTGCGGTAATGCTATCGGCCCCAGCTGGCAGGATCGATGGCCGTGCCGCGCTTCGGG
>JAFWMI010000281.1 GCA_017513965.1 Atopobiaceae bacterium | reverse complement strand
TGTCGGTGGCCGTCTTCCAGCTTTCGGGGATCTCGATCTCCTTGAACGCCGTAGCGCCAGCGTCGATGGCGCGCCAGTTGGCCTCGACGATGTTCATGCCCTTCTTGGCATAGGAGTACTCGGCGGCGTCCTTCATGTACTTGATGGCGTCCTCGGCGGGCAGCACGTTGGCCAGCGCGAAGAACGCGGACTGGAGGAGGGTGTTGGTGCGCTTGCCCATGCCAACCTCGAGCGCGAGGTCGATGGCGTTGATGAGCACGACGTGGATGTTGTTGTTGGCGATGTAACGCTTGGCCTCAGCGTTGAGGTGCTTGTCAAGCTCCTCGACGTCCCACTGGCAGTTGATGAGGAAGGTGCCGCCAGGCTTGACGTCGCGGACCATCTTGAAGCCCTTGGTAATGTAGCTGGGGTTGTGGCACGCCACGAAGTCGGCCTTGGTCACATAGTACGGCGAGCGGATGGGGGTATCGCCAAAGCGCAGGTGGCTGATGGTGACGCCGCCGGTCTTCTTGGAGTCGTACTGGAAGTAGGCCTGCACGTACTTGTCGGTGTGGTCGCCGATGATCTTGATCGAGTTCTTGTTGGCGCCCACGGTGCCGTCGCCGCCAATGCCCCAGAACTTGCACTCGATGGTGGAGGGGTCGGCGGTGTTGGGCGCGTCGGGGTTCTCGTCGAGCGAGAGGCCGGTGACGTCGTCCACGATGCCCACCACGAACTCGCGCTTGGGCTCGGGCTTCTTGAGCTCGTCGTAGATGGCGAAGGCGCTCGCGGGAGGCGTGTCCTTGGAGCCGAGGCCGTAGCGGCCACCGATCACCTTAATGCCCTCGACGCCGCTCTCGAACAGGGAGGTGACGACGTCCTGATACAGGGGCTCGCCAATGGAGCCGGGCTCCTTGGTGCGGTCCATAACGGCAATGCTCTTGACCGTCTTGGGCAGCGCGGCGATGAAGTGCTCCACCGACCACGGACGATACAGGCGAACCTTAACCAGGCCGACCTTCTCGCCCTGCGCGTTGAGGTAGTCGATGACCTCCTCGAGCACGTCGCAGAAGGAGCCCATGCACACGACCACGCGGTCGGCGTCGGGGGCGCCGTAGTAGTCGAACAGGTGATAGTTGGTGCCCAGCTTGGCGTTGACCTGGTTCATATAGTCCTCAACAACGGCAGGAAGCGCGTTGTAGGTGCTGTTGCAGGCCTCGCGATGCTGGAAGAAGATGTCGCCGTTCTCGTGGCTGCCGCGCGCCGCGGGGTGCTCGGGGTTGAGCGCGTGGTCGCGGAAGGCCTGGATGGCGTCCATGTCCACTATGTCCTTGAGGTCGTCGTAGTCCCAAATGGCGACCTTCTGAATCTCGTGAGAGGTGCGGAAGCCGTCGAAGAAGTTCAGGAACGGCGTGCGGCCCTTGATGGCGGAAAGGTGCGCGACGGCGCCGAGGTCCATGACCTCCTGCACGTTGGTCTCGGCGAGCATGGCGAAGCCGGTCTGGCGGCAGGCCATAACGTCGGAGTGGTCGCCAAAGATGTTGAGCGCATGGCTGGCTACCGTACGGGCAGACACGTGGAACACGCCGGGAAGCTGCTCGCCCGCGATCTTGTACATGTTGGGAATCATGAGCAGCAGGCCCTGCGACGCCGTGTAGGTGGTGGTAAGGGCGCCGGCGCCCAGCGAGCCGTGCACGGTGCCTGCGGCGCCGGCCTCGGACTCCATCTCCACAACCTTAACGGGCGTGCCGAAGATGTTCTTCTGGCCCTTGGCTGCCCACTGGTCGACGTAGTCGGCCATGGGGCTGGACGGCGTGATGGGGTAAATACCCGCCACCTCGGTAAACGCGTACGACACCCACGCCGCTGCGTTGTTACCGTCCATGGACTTGAATTTTCTCGCCATGTCCTCTCCTTCTCGTATTTTGTGGGCCGCGCTCCCTTGCACGGCCAACATTCACACCGGATAAATGATAGCGCAACTCGCATCGTTGCACCTCATGCCATTGAGTTTTAGAGATAAAGCACAGAGAAGCGGGCGTGCGTCCGCAGCAGAAAGGGATAGAATGCGTTCGAATGGAAAAGCGACGTTGTTTGAGGAGGCGTCGGGGTGATCGAGACGGTTGTTGGGCGATTTGCCCCAACGCCCTCTGGACGTATGCACGCGGGCAACGTATTTGCCGCGCTCATGGCGTGGCTAGGCGTGCGCTCGGCCGGAGGACGCATGGTGCTGCGCATTGAAGATCTGGATCCTCGCGCACATCGTCCGGAGGCCACACGCCAGCTGTTGGATGACCTCCGTTGGCTTGGCCTGGACTGGGATGAGGGACCCTACTACCAAAGCAAGCGAACTGAAGTGTACGTTGAGGCACTGCGCTCCCTTAAGGAACGCGGTCTCACGTATCCGTGTTTTTGCACGCGCGCGGAGCTGCATGCGGCAACCGCACCGCACGCCTCGGACGGAACGGTGCTGTATGCCGGCACATGCAGGGGCCTCTCGCCCGACGAGGTGGCGCGCAAGAAGGAGACGCGAGCGCCCGCGACACGCCTTATCGTGCCAGGGGAAGATGACCCCGCAGGCACGATTGCGTTTTATGACCTGGTGTACGGCCCGCAACGCGAGGTCTTAGCACACTCCTGCGGAGACTTTTTGGTGCGCCGAAGCGATGGCATCATGGCCTATCAGTTGGCCGTGGTGGTGGACGATGCGCTCATGGGCATTACGCAGGTGGTTCGTGGAAACGATCTGCTCGGCTCAACCGCACGACAAATATATTTGCAACGTCTCTTGG
Source organism: Atopobiaceae bacterium (assembly GCA_017513965.1). Lineage (GTDB taxonomy): Bacteria > Actinomycetota > Coriobacteriia > Coriobacteriales > Atopobiaceae > RUG440. The sequence goes on along the minus strand of JAFWMI010000281.1, from coordinate 504 downwards.
GCTACGACCAGCCCGTGTATGCGCACGTGCCGCTGCTTGTGGCACCAGATGGCAGGCGCCTCTCCAAGCGCGACAAAGACCTGGACTTGGGAGAAATCCGTGCGCATGACGCGGGGCCGGAGCGTCTGCTGGGCAGACTCGCCGCAACCGTTGGTCTTGCCCAAGACGGCGAGGAAGTGACTGCTAGCCAGCTCGTTTCGCGCTTCTCGTGGGACTTGATTTGCACTCACGCACAAAATAACGTAGTTTTTGAGGCGTGAGGTAGCAAAATCGTTGCAAGTACGCTATACTTGCGGATGCACTACGGAGAGCTGACCGAGAGGCCGAAGGTGCTCGCCTGCTAAGCGAGTATGGCAGTGATGCCATCTGGGGTTCGAATCCCCAGCTCTCCGCCAGATTATGCAGACGTCCCCAGCGATGGGGACGTTTTTTGTTACGCAGCTAACCACGGAGGGACAGTCCCCTTTTGGTTAATGCGCGCATTAACCAAAAGGGGACTGTCCC